>NZ_JAUHJF010000009.1:0-237642 GCF_032380995.1 Bradyrhizobium sp. SZCCHNR2028
CCCGCCTGCGAGAAAAAATGCAGGCGGCAGGTACCACAGGTGCAGCCGAGAACGCCCGGCCTTCCCTGCGCGATGGTCTTCACGCTTACTTCGTGGTCTCCTCGGGGACCGGCTGATTGACCCCGTCGCCCGCGCGAGGGCAACGCCCTCGTCGCGCGCTTGACCTCGGCACCGGGAGGCCAGGACGACACGACTTCACGTCCGCGCCACGCCGTTCGTCCGCGCATCACAGGGACACGCTGCGGCATGATCGCGGCCACCGCTCCCCGCCCCGCGTGTCGTGACGATCGCGCGCAACGCCCCTCAGCTTGGGACGGGATGGCGAGAGAGAACCACGATTTCTGATAAATAGCAAGATATTTCTCTTTATGCGAACTTTGAGTCGCCATATTGCCTTTGGGATAAAGTGGCAGAAATCTGATTCTGATCAGACGCCCTACGCCAAGAGGAAACACCATTTCAAGGATTGTCACATGGCTTGGATACCCGGATGGGATTCGATTGAAAGTGCCGGATGGTGGAGCGGATTCTATTTTTGGCTCAGCATCGTATCACTGATTGGACTCGGCGCCTTCGAAGTTGCCTCCCATCGCTATGGGGAGCGGCGCGATGAACTAGCCGAGAAGCAGCACATCGCCGAAAAATTAGCTCACGACACGGAGATAGCACGCCTCAATCTTGAAACTGCCCGAGTGCAGGAGAGAGCGTCTACTGCAGAACTTGATCTAGCTAAATTGAAGCTGACTGCCGCCCGAGTACTAACGCCAGCTCAGCAAGAAGAATTGCGACTAGCACTAGCATCGTTCGGCCCGATAGATGCGGCGGTGGGAGTACCAATCAGAGAGCAAGCAAATCCCGAGATAAAGCCGTTTGCAGAACAAATTGCGCTGCTCTTGCAGTCAGCCGGGTGGGGAAATGGAGTGCTATATTCTGTGCAACAAGAAACCCCTGTTGGGGTCGTAGTCATCCCCTCACTAGCTGAGAATCAGCGCGCATCAGATAGTATCGACCTGCTGCTTAAAGCGCTGGGCACCATAGAAATTGCGGCGAGTAAGGGTCGACCAACCGGCCAGACCGGCTGGGGAATTGAGCCAAGTGTACGAATTCTCATCGGTAGAAAATTGTAAGATAGGCGATTGCTCCTCTGTGTTTGAAAAAGTCATCTCAATTGGAAGCGGCTCGGCTCCAACCCAGCTCTTTGAAAATCTTCTATGCTATGGTCGGCACGCCAACGGAAAAAGGCGGAAGGCCATTGGGACGGTATCGAACCAAATTCGGCAAGTTCTTTTGGACGTAAGGATCCGACTCTTTCGATACCACCCACTTTCGTGCAGCGTCCATTATGCTTTCACAAAAGCGAAGAACATCCAGTTGGAGTAGATCGCCGGAAAGACGCAGTTCCTTAGCGTCGACGCCACCCAAAATTACCCCTTCAGCCACATGCACAACGACGTCATGAGCCTTGAATCGGGAGTCCGGCCCCAAGAACATTATCCGATCAAATTTAGACTTGGGATGTTCAAAATGCCCTTGATGCAACACCCCACCGCGAATGCGGTACAGATCCTCTCCGTCCAGATTCTTGAAGCGACCCGCAATGTTCCTCTCGCACCAGCCGACGTACTTATCCTTTGTAGCCCAAATCGGCTTCTCTGGGTCGCACTCCAGACAGGCACAAATATCCGGCACCGACAAAGCGACGGCTATCGCCAAATAATAAAGCTTTGCGTCAAGCGCCTTCGATATCTCCGCGAGAATAGCATCCAATTCCGGTGGCGTCGATGTCATAAGCCAACACCAAGAACGACCCGACGTGATCCACCGCCGCTTCAGCACGACCACCTCTAGTTTAGCATTTCTACAATTGCACAATTATTACGTTCGGTCCAGCGCCACCCTGCTGTCGATGATTCCAAGAGTGGCATTCCGGCAGTGCCAATGCCAATGCGCCGAGCTCAGCTTCGGAAGTGAACGACTGACAACATCCCATTCAGCGTGGCTTCAAAACCCGCGCTGTAGAACATCACCACACTTCCCAATGGAGGGGACCATGGTTTCGCTGAAGACATCTCTCGCCGGCGGCGTTGCCGCGCTCGCCGTGACCGCCACCCTGCTCGCCGGCGCGGCGCCGGCTCAGGCGCATGACGGCCGCAACGCCGCGCTGTTCGGCGGCCTGGTCGCCGGCGCTCTCATCGGCGGCGCGCTGGCGGCGGCGTCGGAAGCGCAAGCCTATGAGCCTGCGCCGGTCTACCGGTCCCACTACCGCGACGCTGCGTATGACGGCTACGGCTACGAGCGTCACCGTTACATGCCGGTCTACCGCGACCGCAATTGCGACCACGGCGGCTATGGCCGGGCGGGCTGGGACGACGAGGATTAGTCGTAGCTCTTTCCGGAATACGGGCGCCCTGGTTATCTTGCTAACGCCGGGGCGTCCGGACGGCTTCGCCCCAACCTCCGCCGTCGTCCCGGGCAAGCCTGGACAACGCGACAGCGTTGGCCGGGCGCCGACCCGGGACCCATAGCCACCGGCCTCGGTTTGGCGACGACTGGTCGCCGTTCGAGCGTCTCCCGATGGATCACGCGGTATGGGTCCCGGGTCGGCGCCGCGACGGCGCTCCGCGCCGCCGAGGCTTGCCCGGGACGACGGCCGGAGTTTGTCGCCAACAGCACGGCCTACAGCACCACGTGAACGTCGACGATGACGCGGTCCGCGTGGCGGGCGGCGGAGCCGATGAAGATGTGCTGCATCAGCCAGCGGTACGTCTCGTGGCCGGTCTCGAAACGCGGGTGGGTGCGGAAGTAGATCAGCTTGGGGTCGACGGGCTCGCCGCGCTTGAGCTTCTGCAGGAGGTCGACGGGCCCGAAGCGGATGCCGCGGTTCTCGACATAGATGGTGGCGCCGTCGTCGGTCTCGAAGGCGTACTTCGCTTCGAGGTCGATCAGCTCGTTGGGACGGATGATCTGGAAGTCGGCGCCGAAGTTGCAGATTGTGCCGCTGATGCCTTCACCATCCAGGCCCGGCCCCTTCACCTCGCCGCCATGGATCGGGATGATCCGGCGCACGCCGATGCCGGTCTCGCCGGCGGAGGTCACCTCGCCGATCATGACGGTGAGGGTGAAGACGTAGCGGGTATCGAGGATGGGCGTCGTCATCAGCGGTTCATCATCTGTTGCGGCAGCCAGGTGGCGAGCAGCGGAAAGGCGATCAGGATCACCAGCCGGATCAGGTCGGTCGCGACGAACGGCAGCACGCCCTTGAAGATCGTCGAGAACGACACGTCCTTGACCACGCTCTTGATGACGAAGACGTTCATGCCGACCGGCGGATGGATCAGGCCGAGCTCGACCGTCATCACGATGATGACGCCGAACCAGATCGGATCGAAGCCGAGATGGGAGATGACCGGGAAGATGATCGGCACGGTCAGGATGATCATCGCCATCGCGTCCATCAGGCAGCCGAGGACCAGATACATCACCATGATCAGCGCCAGCACCCCATAGGGCCCGAGGCCGAGGCCGGTGAGGAATTCGGTCACCTTCTGCGGCGTCTGCGTCACCGTCAGGAAGTAGCCGAAGATCAAGGCGCCGATCAGCACGGTGAACACGGCCGCCGCGGTGCGCGTGGCCTGCAGCAGCGAGGCCAGGATCTTGTCCTTGTTCAGCCGTCCCGTAAACACGCCGATCAGGAACGCGCCGGTGGCGCCGACACCGCCGGCCTCGGTCGGCGTGAAGCGCGGCAAGAACGGAAGACCATAGAGACCGCCGATCACGAACAGGAACAGCAGCATCGGCGCCCAGATGCCCTTGAGGCCCTTGATACGCTCGCTCCAGGGCAGCGCCTCGCCCTTGGGCAGGAAATCCGGCCGGACGCGGCCGATCACCGTGATGGTGATCATGTACATGGTCATGGCGAGCAGGCCGGGGATGATGCCGGCGATGAACAGCTTGCCGATGTCCTGCTCGGTGATGATGCCGTAGACGGCGAGCACGGTGGAGGGCGGCAGCATGGCGCCGAGCGTGCCGCCGGCGGCGATGACGCCGGTGGCGAAGGATTGCGGATAGCCGAAGCGGCGCATCTCCGGATAGGCCACGGCCGAGAACGTCGCGGCGGTCGCCACCGACGAGCCGCAGATCGCGGCGAAGCCGCCGCAGGCCGCGACCGTGGCGATGCCGAGCCCGCCGCGCAGATGGCCGACGAAGCCGTTGGCGGCACGGAACAGCTCGCGGCTCATGCCGGAGTTGGACACGAACGTCCCCATCAGCAGGAACATCGGGATCACGCCGAACGTGTAGTCCGTGACCGTGCGCATCGAGGTCTGGCCGACCAGCTTCAACGCGGCCGTGCCGTTGACGAGATAGGCGAAGCCCGACACGCCGACGAGCCCCATCGCCATGCCCACCGGCACGCGCAGCAGCATCAGCGCAAACAGCGCAACGAAGCCGATGACGGCAACCGCATCCGTGCTCATGCGGCGCTACTCCGTGGGCTTGACTTGAGGGTCATGAATCTCCTCGGGGTGGAAAATCAGGCGATAGGTCCGGATGGCGATCAGCAGCACCGCCGAAACGTCGCCGATCCAGGCGATGGCGAAGAACGGCCAGGTCGGCATGTGCAGATCGAAGGTGAGGACGTTGTCCTCATAGGTGCCGCGCACCTTGTCGAACAGGGTCCAGGTCTGCACCGTGACGACGAACAGCAGCACCAGCGTTGCGAAGATGTCGATCCAGCGCTGGTAGCGCGGGCCGACATTGCCCCAGATCAGATCCACGGTGATGTGGGTGCCGCGGTATGATGTCGCGGCGATGCCCCAGAAGATCAGGATGCCGAGCAGCATCCGCCCGATGTCGAAGGAATCGGGGATCGAATAGTTCAGCGTGTTGCGGAGCAGCACCGACAAGAAGATGTCGAGCGCGACGATGCCGACGAAGAACGCGGCGATCCACTCGATCCCGTCGATGATCCGGTCCATGAAGGCGCGCTGCATGGCGTCCCCGTTTGATCTTAGTCGTAAACCTGAAGATTGAGCGCGAGCTGTTGCTCAGCAGGCGGTGGGCCCCCTCGCCCCGCTCTTGTCCGCCGTAGCTCGAAGAGCGAAGGCGGATGCGGGGAGAGGGTTGGGGTGAGGCAAGCGGGGCGCGGTGGATCGGAGCGCGCGTCGAGGGCGCGCCTGTTGCCGCATCCATCGGAATGAGGCGGGAGGCGCGGCATCTGCGATGATCGCGACCGCTACTGCGCCAGCGCCTTGTACTTGGCGAGCGAGGCCTTCAGCTCGGTCATGGCGGCCTCGGCGTCGACGCCGGTCTTCTTGACGCCATCGGCCCAGGTCTTGAACAGCGGCTCGGAGGCCTTTTTCCACAAGGCGGTCTGCTCCGGCGACAGCTTGTAGACCTCCTGGCCGGACTCGGCCTTGATCTTGTCGACGCCGGCGTCCTCGAACTTGCCCCAGGGCTCGCCGACCCGGCCGGCAGCTTCGGTGTTGCAATTGTCGTCGATCGCCTTCTTCTGCATCGCCGACATCTGGTTGTACTTGTCCTTGTTCATGACGAAGACGAAGGTTGTCACGTAGAACGGCGCATCCATGTGGTACTTCGTGACCTTGTCGACGCCGAACAGCACCAGCGAGCCCGCCGGAAAGGTGACGCCATCAGCGACGCCGCGCTCGATGATGTCGCGCACTTCCGGTGCCGACGACTGCACATTGGTGCCGCCGAGCAGGGTGACGAAATTGGCGATCGTCGCATCGGCCGGGCGGATCTTCATGCCCTTGACGTCCTCGGGCACGACGACCTTCTTGGTGCGGGTGTGGAAAGCCGACGGCGTGTGGACGAAGGCGAGGCAGTACTTGACGTCCTTCATCTCCTTCTCGGCATATTTGCGATACCACGCGTCCAAACCTTCCGAGCCCCCCTTGGCGTCGGAAATCAGGAACGGCAACTCGCCGGCGCCGATGATCGGGAAACGGCCGGGCTGATAGCCGGGATTCACATAAGTGACATCGGCGATGCCGTCGCGCGCCATGTCGTAATGGTCGAAGGCCTTGCCGAGCTGCTGGGCCGGGAACACCTTGCCCTTGATGGTGCCACCCGAGGCCTTTTCGACCGACGCGGCCCAGTCCTCCAGCGCCTTCTGCAGCGGATGGCTCGCCGGCACCCAGTGCGAGATCTTCAATTCGAATGTCTTGTCCTGCGCGAGCGCGGGGGTCACACCGGCGGCCAGAGCCAACGCCAGAAGCGTCTTCCTCATCGGGATCGTCTCCTCCATCACTGGGCCTTCGAGGGCCCTTTGCTTCATTGTTATAGCATATAAGCATCATTGCAAGCACGGCGGCAGGTTGGCCACCAGTGCACGCGCCAAGCGGAGCCTATAGCGCCCGCCAGCGCAAGTCTGGCAGACGAAAGTTGCAGGCACATGGCCATTTCATTAACACGTTAAGGATCTCGCCTGCACCCGAAATTGCACGGCGGGAGCATCGCACCACGAAATTGCCGCAGGGCCGCACCGGACGCCCTGCGACATCGCGCGCGGCCCATCCCGTGCATCCGATGCGCAACGTGTCAAACGCCCGCGCAAAAGACGTTTGAAACTTTGTAGGCGGTGCAAAATCCGCGCTGATGTCGTTGACTGCGGACATCGCCAGCAACGATCGAGACACGCATGAGCAGCGTCCCCGCCGGATTCGAACCGCATTTCCGCAAGAGCCCGTTCACCGATCCCTGGGAGCCGCTCTACGCCAAGAAAACCGACAAGGCCGTCATCCTCGGCCTGCGGCTCGCCACGCCGCACACCAATTCGCGCGGGCTGATCCATGGCGGGCTGATCGCATCGCTGGCCGACAATGCGATGGGCTATAGCTGCGCCCAGGCGCTGGGCTGGGAGGCGTCGCTGGTGACGATCAACCTCGCGGTGGACTACATCGGCAGCGCCAGGACCGGGCAGTGGCTCAGCGTCGAGAGCGACGTCATCAAGAGCGGGCGCACCGTCTGCTTCGTGCAGAGCCTGGTGCTGGCCGATGACGCCGTGATCGCGCGTGCGAACGCGACCTTTCGCGTGGTGCCGAAGAAGGAGTGACCGAAACCGCCGGTCTTTCGCATCAAGACGAGTGTCGCACCAAGGTCGGCGCAATCGCATCCACTCGTCACTCCGGGGCAATCGGCAACGCGCATCTGCGCGTTGTCGATTGAACCCGGAATCTCGAGATGATGAAGAACAGAGGCAAGACAACATCGGGATTCCGGGTTCAAGGCCTTCGGCCTTGCCCCGGAATGACGGGGTGTGGCGTTGTAGTCGCTTTCAGCCGAAGCGCCAGTCGCAGGTTGCGGTGATCAGGTCGATGAAGGCGCGCACTTTGGCGGAGAGGAGGCGGGAGCTCGGGAACACGATGTGGATGGGGAGCGGCGGCGGCTCGTATTTCGCCAGCACCCGCTTGAGGCGGCCGCCGCGCAGCATGTCCGCTGCCTGATAGGCCATCACCCGTGTCACGCCGCCGCCCGCCTCGGCATATTGGATCGCGGCGTCGGCATTGTTGGTGACAAGCCGCGGGCTGACCGCAATCCGCAGCTCCCTGCCCTCCTTGACGAAGCGCCATTCGTCGGACGGGCCGAACTGGATGGTCTGGTGCTTCGTCAGCGCCTCGGGCGTCCGCGGCTCACCATGGACCTTGAAGTAGGCGGGAGCGCCGACCACGATCCGGCGCATGCTGCCGACCTGGCGGGCCACGAGCGACGAATCGCCGAGATGGCCGATACGAACGGCACAATCGACGCCGTCCTCCACCAGATTGATCTGGCGGTCCTCGAGGCGCAGCTCGGCCGCGACCTCGGCATAGCGGCTCAGATACGCGGCCATGACCGGACCGACATGGAGCCGGCCGAAGCCGACGGGCGCCGAGACCACCAACCGCCCCACCGGCTGCAGGCGCTCGCTCTCCGCGGCGCGCTCCGCCTCCGCCAGATCGGCCAGGATGCGGCTGGCGCGTTCGAGATAGCGTCGTCCGGAATCGGTCAGCGTCACCGAGCGCGTCGTCCGCTGCAGCAGGCGGACGCCAAGATGCGATTCGAGCGCGGCGACCAAACGGGTGACCGCCGATGGTGACAACTTGAGCCGGCGCGCCGCCGGCGCGAAGCCGTTCAGCTCGGCGACGGTGACGAAAGCCTGCATGGCATCAATGCGGTCCATGGGATTATTGCAGCATCTGCAACGATCCAATGTCAACTGGCCAGATTATTTCCCGTGGGGATTGGGACCATATTGGCGTCACGGCGGCAGTCACTGCCGCAGCGACAAGGAGTCATTGCGATGACCCAGACATCCATCGAGGCACCGGGCGATGTCATGTTCTCACCCGCCGCGAAGGCGATCCAGGCGCGCAAAGGGTCGCGCGACAGCTACGCGCATGTGGAGCAGAGCCGCGGCTTTCGCCACGCGGTCGACGCCGATCTCGCCGGCCGCCTCGCCGAGGCCACGAGCTTCTATCTCGCGACCGCCTCGGCCGACGGCCAGCCCTACATCCAGCATCGCGGCGGACCGAAGGGCTTTCTCAAGGTGCTGGACAGCCATACGCTGGCGTTCGCCGACTTCAGCGGCAATCGGCAATACATCACGCAGGGCAATCTGTCGGAGAACCCGCACGCCTACATCTTCATCATGGACTACGCGCATCGCCGCCGGGTGAAGATCTGGGGGACGGCGCGGGTGGTGGAGGACGATGCCGCGCTGACGGCCTCGCTGATGCCGGGAGGCTACAAGGCGCGGCCCGAGCAGGTCATCCTGTTCACGATCAGCGCGTGGGACACCAACTGCCCCCAGCACATCCCGCAGAAGTTCGACGCGGCCGACGTCGCGGAAGCGCTGGCGGTTCGCGATGCTCGCATCGCGGAGCTCGAGGCCGAGCTCGCGAAGTTGAAGGGCGAGAGCAAGCCCTCCGCCTAGGTCCTGCGCGCTGCGGGCCGCGCCTTTGGCTTGTTAGTCATTCCGGGGCAATCGTCAGTGCGCAGCGGCGCACTGGCGATTGAACCCGGAATCTCGAGATTGTTAACAACGAACGCAAGACGACATCGAGATTCCGGGTTCAGGGCCTGCGGCCTTGCCCCGGAATGACGGTGAGTCGGACTCGACTGATCAGCTCACGCCGCCTCGGCTGCCCCGACCCACTCGAACTCGGGGTAATACTGCGCCATCATCCGGTCGGCATAGGCGACGAGGTTGGCAAAGCCTTCGGTGCGCCGGCGCAGCTCGGATTCGAAGAACGGGGTGAGAATGCCGGCGATGACGGCGAACGCCGTCGCATCGGTGCCGCACGGACGGTCGCCCATCAGATAGGGCCGGTCGCCGAGCTGCACCGACAGCGCGCGCAGCGAGCGCGCTGCGAGATCGACGTCCTCGTCCGGCGCATGGCGGCCGAGCCCGGAGATCAGGTAGTTCTCGGCGACGCGAAACTGCGCGTCCTCGCGCAGCTTCTCGCGCTTGTCGGCCGGCACGCCGTCGAAGAAATGCGCCGGCCCCTTGGCGAAGTTGACCGGATCGACCCAGCGCGCTCCGACCAGCGCGAAATACAGGTGATGCTCGATCATGCGCTCGAACCCCCAGGCCTGCGCCCGCGCGCGCACGTCGAGTCCATGATCGAAGTCGAAGCCATATTTGCGCTCGACATGGGCGCGGATGAAGGTCGAATCGGCAATCAGCTCGCCGCCGTCGTCGATGAAGGGCAGTTGCCCCTTCGGTGACGCCGGCGGCATCGCCCGCTGCTTCCGAAAAGCGAGGCCCGCCATCTTCAATTGCACCTCCGTCTTGGTGACGAAGGGGCTGATCTCCGGCAGGCCGAAGCCCGCGCCCAAACCGAACAATGTGATCATGACAGCACTCCCGACTTCCTGAGCAGACGCCGGACGCTACGAGCATGCTGCTGCCACCATGGTGTCAGCAGCGGCAGTAGCGTGGTGGCAAGGCCAAGGCCATAAAACATCATCATCGACATCACCCCTTCAATCTCGTTGTTGACCCGGTATAAAGGCGGGCTGCTGCCAGCATCCTGTCAGCATCGGCGGGGGTGCTCGCCCATGCAGGACACACCATGAGACGCGCCGACCGGCTATTCCAGATCATCCAGGTGCTGAGACGCACGCGCCGCCCCTTGACGGCGGATGCGATCGCGGCCGAGCTCGAGACCTCGAAGCGCACGATCTATCGCGACATCGCCACCCTGATCGGCCAGCGCGTGCCGATCCGCGGCGAGGCCGGCATGGGCTACATCCTGGAGAAAGGTTTCGATCTGCCGCCCTTGATGCTGACGCCGGACGAGATCGAGGCGGCGGTGCTCGGGGCGCAATGGGTCGCGGTCAATGCCGACCCGGTGCTGGCGCGCGCGGCGGAGGACCTGATGGCCAAGATCGCCGACACCGTGCCGGAGCGGCTGCGGCCGTTCGTGCTGGAGCCGGCGAGTCGCGCCCCGCGGCCGTGGATGCGCGAGCCGGACCACATCGACATGGCGCGCACACGCTCGCAGATCCACGAGGGCCGCAAGATCAGGTTGCGCTATCGCGACGAGCAGGGCCGCGACAGCGAGCGCGTGATCTGGCCGATCGCAATCGGCTATCATGACGCCGTCCGCATCCTCGCCGCCTGGTGCGAGCTGCGCCACGACTTCCGCAGCTTCAGGACCGACCGTGTCGTCGAGGCGGACTATCTCGACGACAAATATCCGGAAAGGCGCGAGGCGCTGCGCGCCAAATGGCGGCGCAGCCTGGTGTGGGAGGTTCCCAAGGATGTCTGAACCGATGCCCGATGACCTTGACGTCAGCCCCTGTCAGAGCTGCGGCGCGTGCTGCGCCTATTCGTCGAACTGGCCGCGCTTCACCATCGAGGAAGATGCCGCGCTCGACCTCATCCCGGCGGAACTGGTCAACGAGCGGCTGTCGGGCATGCGCTGCGACGGCGACCGCTGCTGCGCGCTCGATGGCGAAATCGCGCGTTCCGTCGCGTGCCGGATCTACGCGATCCGCCCCGAGGTGTGCCGGACCTGCATGCCCGGTGACGCCGAATGCGCGATGGCCCGACGCAAGTTCGGGCTGCAAGTGCTCGCCTGAGCCAGAGGCGAGGAAGACGGGAAGTCAGGCCATGACCGGCTCGGGGCTGTCGTCGAGATCGTCCTCGAACGGCTTCATCACCGAGAGCGGCTTGGTCGACAGCGAGATCGGCTTGCGGCTCGAGGTCGTGCTGGCCGGACCCGCCCGGCCCCCGCGGGATTGCGCATACAGCGCCGATCCGACCCGGCCGCCGAACTGCGACAGGTCCTGCTCGCTGCAGGTGGATGCAATCGCAAGCGCCAGCGGGTGAAGATGCGTACGCCTGTAGCAGAACAGCGCCAGCATGGCCCTCACATCGGCGGACACGCTCTCGACCAGCGCGGGCAGCCCGTTGGCGTCGGCACGGTAGAGCTCGCCGAGCAGCTCGTCGCCGACCGGGCACGAATCGCTCTCGAACGCATCGCGGCTTTGAAGCATCGGTTTGATTGCCATGCCGCGACGATGCAGCGCGAATCGCTAACGGTCGGTTAACCAAACCGAACGGTCGTCCCACCCCCGGCTTGACACGGGGGCTGCCGCGGCCGGTGCGCCGAGACGCGCCGTGGCCGGGCTCAGCCGTTCGCGGCCATGAAGATCGAGAGCCCGAAGCCGGTGAGGTGATGCAGCGCCTGATCGACGCCGATCAGGGTCCAGAACCAGGGGTGCTCGGTATTCATGCCGAACCGCGACGAGCAGATGCCCTTCAGGCGATCGATGGTGATGTGAATGGCGAAGTCGATCACGGCGACGAACCAGAATCTCGGCGCGACGATCAGGATCAGGACCATGGCGACGGCGAGATGGATCAGGCAGTGCACCAACAGCGGCAGCGCCCAGCCCTTCCGCTGGTCCTTGCCATAGGCCATCCAGGCGTTCTGCAGCACGAAGTCGCCAATGATGTGCTTGAAGGTCAGCAGCAGCATCCAGCCGACCAGCGCACCAACCGGAACCTGCGACGACAAAGAGGGAAAAGACAAAGCTGACGCTCTCGCTACGACTGACCCTTGGAACCCAACCTTGGACGCACGGGGAACTGGAGGCGTTCAGCGCAATCTGATGAGAATACCCGGCCAATTCGACGCGTATGCGACGCTTATGACATCTCCGGTAGCGAATTGCACGCGAAAGGGAACTTCAAATCGCACCCTGCTACCCTTCGCGGCAATCCCGCCGGGGGTAAGGTTACCCACGCCGCGGCAACCGTCGCTGCGGCGGCGTCATTCCGCGGCGTTGGCCTTCGGCACTGAGAGCGCCCTCGCCCGGATCTGCGCGATGGTCCGCTTCAGCGCCCCCTGTCCCGGCTCTGCCAGCGCAACGGCGCGCGCCTCGGCGATGGCGGAGGCAAGATCCGAGATCGGCAGGACGCCATCGAAGGTGGGCTTGGCCAGGCCATCGATGATGGCATGCCAATCGGCGAGACCCTGCCGGTAGCCGTCGCCCTGCCCCTGGATCATGGTCGCCGTCGCGATCACGGCGGGCGCCGCCGCAGGCTGCTTGTCCAGCGCGCGCGCGATCATGTGCAGCCACCGCTCGGCCCAGGCGCGCTCCTCGCCATAGCGCACCGACTGCAGCCGCCAGCGCCGCAGGCCGGCCATCAGCTTGAGGCGGCGAACGGCGAGCCGCGATCGGACCGAAAAGCGGACCTTGACCCGGCGCCGACCCAGCCAGCCGATCTGCTCGAAGACTGCCAGCAACGATTCCGCCACGGCTTGCGGCAGCGCACCGATCAGCTCGTCGAGGCGGAACCTCCTGACGTCGTCGCTCTCGCGCCCCCCCGGGCGCCGCCCCATGTCGAGGCTGATCAATCTGAGCTGGGCGATCCGGATCGGATCCTCATAGGCCATGCGGGCGGCCAGCAGCTGCGCAATCTCGGACAGCATGCCGGCATCGACGTTCGATCTGCGCACGAACCGCTTGATGCGATCGACATAGAGCTGCGCGTAGCTCGCGCCCTGATACTCCATCAGCAGATGGATGCCATCGCTCACCGCCGGCACGGCGGCGTCAGGAAGGCCCTGAGGCAGAAAAGGCGGCTCGCCATCGTCGCCGCCGATGACGTCGGCGAAGAGATATCGCAGCGAGGACCGGACGCTTTTCACTGGGCTTCAGGCTCCCGGATCACGCCGGCTTGGCGACGGGCGCCGGCGCGGTGGTCTGTTGCGCCAGACGCCGCTCGAGCGTTTCGATGTTCTGGAACAGCCGGGCGCTGGCGAGGCGCAGGAAGTAGAAGGCGAAGGCGGGGTTCTGGACGTAGAGCTGCTCGACCTGGTCGTAGGAGACCGACAGGATCAGGCCGCCCTCGACGCATTCCAGTGTCTGCGTGCGCGTATTGGACGGCGAGATCATGCCGAACTCGCCGACGATCGCACCGACCGGCAGCTCGATACCGGATTCGACCAGGCGGAAGCGGCCGCTGACGATGTAGTACATGCTGTCGGCCTTCTCGTCCTTGTAGAACAGCACCTCGCCGGGACCGCATTTGCGCTCGGTCATGAACGGCTTCAGCCATTCCATGGAGAGGTCGCTGTTGACCGACTGCTTCACGTCGCGGACCAGCTGCAGCATCTGGTGGAGCCGGTAGCTGTTGAGCGGCAGCAGCACCCCGTGCAGGATCAGGACCGGATAGTTGTGCATCGGCACCGCAGTCGCGATCAGGACGATGTTGGTGAGGATGGCGAAAACCCGCAGCGGAATCATCGTCCGCATCGACAGCGTGGCGACCACGAAGATCGAGGCGAAGAGGCTGCCGGCGGCGCCCGCATGTTCGACCAGGTGTGAGGTATCCATCGGGATCAACCAGACTCTTGGGACGCGGGAGGGCGGACGCTCGGTTCCGGCCTCCTTTTGCCTAATTTAGCGTGTCCATGCCGACCTCTGATATACGGCGATCAGACGACGTTTGAACCGGTATTTGAGCCGGCACGGAAAAATTCCCCGCTCGAAGTAGAACGGCTGGACCTGCCGGATGACGCTGCCCAACCGACCGACCCGCATCGTTGACGGGATTTCCCCGATCGGGGCACCTTGACGCCGCCGCGATCTCCTGCGGCTCTGAGACCAGCGACTGACGCCCGCCGCCCATGACCAAACCGCAGCCCCCTGCCCTGGCGGCATTCGTCACCGCGTTGGCCGGACGCAACATGACCGGAGCGGCCCATGTGGCCGTGGCGCTCGGCATGAGCGCCATGGTGCTGTTGACGATGGACCCGGCCTACGAGGCTGGGCGGCGCTGGATCATCGCCCTGCCGTGGGGATGCCTTGTCTTTTTCGTCGTCGAATGGGCCGTTCGGGTTCAGCAGGCGGCGCGGGCGCATCGCGCCGCCGCGTACCTGATGTCGGGCCGGGGGCTGCTGGACACGCTCTCCGCCCTTGCCGTTCCGATCGCGCTGGCCTCGGGCATGGAGGTACGCACCGCGTGGCTGCTGGCGGTCATCTGGGTGCTCAAGGTGATCCCCGGCGTCCCGGGCCTACGCCAACTCCGCCGGGTGCTCGTGGTCGAAGCACGCCCGCTGCTGTCGGTGCTGGTGCTGTTCCTGCTGGTGCTGTTTCTCGGATCGGTCGCCGAATACGCGCTCGAGCACGACGAGCAGCCGGCCACCTTCGGCACCATCCCGTCCGCGCTGTGGTGGGCCGTCGCGACCCTCACCACCACGGGCTATGGCGACGTGGTGCCGATCACGCCGCTCGGGCGAGTGGTCGCCGCCACGGTGGTGATCTCCGGCCTCGGCGTCTTCGGCCTGTGGACCGGCATCCTGGCCACCGGCTTCGCCGCGGAAACCCGGCGCGACAACTTTCTGAAGACCTGGGAATCGGTCAGCAGGGTACCGTTCTTCGCCAGCCTCGGGCCCTCCACGATCGCCGACGTTGCGCAGATGCTGCGCGCCATCGACCTGCCGCCGCGCGCCACCGTGATCCGCAAGGGCGAGCCGGGCGACTGCATGTATTTCATCGCCTCCGGCGAGGTCGAGGTCGACCTTCCCGGCAAGAAGGTCCGGCTCGGCGAGGGCGCGTTCTTCGGCGAGATGGCGCTGCTCGGGAACAACCTGCGCTCGGCCGACATCAGCACGACCGGGCCGTCGAAGCTGCTGGTCCTCGACCTCGTCGATTTCCGCGTGCTGATGGCACGCCACCCCGATCTGGCGCAGAGCATCGATGCCGAGGCCAAGCGCCGAACCATGGAGAACAGGACATGACGACCGGACGGACCACCCAGGCCGATGACGCGCCGAGCAAGCCGCTCCTGACCATCGACGGCGCCCGCGCCACCATTCGGCTCAACCGTCCGCGCCATCTCAACCGGCTGCAGCCGGAGGATCTCGGCGCGCTGCTGGCGCTGTTCGACCAGGTCGAGGCCGACCCCGCCTTGCGCGTGCTGGTCTTGACCGGCACCGGACGCGCCTTCAGCGCCGGCTTCGACCTTGGCGCCATCGGCGCAACGCCGGCGGATACGGCCGAGGCTTCCAGCCCGGCATTCGAAGAGGTCGTCGACCGGCTGGAGGACCTCGCTCTGCCAACGATCTGCCGGCTCAACGGCGGGGTCTACGGGGGTTCGACCGATCTGGCGCTGGCCTGCGATTTCCGGATCGGGGTCGATACGAGCGAGATGTTCATGCCGGCGGCGCGGCTCGGGCTGCACTACTACCCCAACGGCATCAAGCGCTACGTGTCCCGTCTCGGCATCGACAATGCGAAGCGTCTGTTCCTGACGGCGGAGAAGATCAACGCGGCTGAAATGCTGCGCATCGGCTATCTCACGGGCTTGGTGGCGGCCGATGCGCTCGATGCGGAGGTCGACCGGCTGGCGGCCATTCTGGCCGGCAATGCTCCGTCGGCCATGCGCGGCATGAAGCGCGCCATCAACGAATTTGCCCGCGGAGCCCTCGACGATGCGGCCGCTCGCCGCAGGCATCAGGACAGCATGAGTGGAGCCGAGATCCGCGAAGGCATGAAATCGTTTGCAGAGAAGAGAATGCCAAGATTCTGAGCGCAGCTGCGCTCCGAACTGATAAATTTTGCATGCAAACGTCTGTATCCAGCCGGTGTTCTGACACACGCTCAACGAACTATCGACCTAAACCTCCAATTTGCGGTTGACAGCTTTTTGTCCGTGGCTAGCTTGAACCGCGGGCGGAGACTTTCACATGCAAGTGATGGACGCGTATTGGGGACGACGAGCTCTGGAGTACGTCGATGCGATCGAGGCGTCGAAGACCAGCGCAAGCGTGCTCTCCCAGTTCGAGAAGATGATCAGCGACCTGGGCTTTCACGCCTACATCATGGCCGGCGTGCCGACCTCGGGCCAATCGCTGCAGCAGACCATTCTCGCCAACGGCTGGCCGCGGGAATGGTTCGACATGTATGCGCGCGAGCAATTCCACCGCTGCGATCCGATTCCGCGGCACTGCATCTCGACATTGAATCCATTCGCGTGGACGGAGGTGCCCTACAACCGCGAGGACGAGCCCGGCGCGCATGAGGTGATGATGCGCGCGAAGGACTTCCGGTTGAACGAAGGCTTCTGCGTTCCCATCCACTACGACGATGCCGTGGGCGCCGTCAGCCTTGCAGGCGAAAATCCGAATCTCGCCCCCGACGCGCGGGGCGCGCTGCACCTGATCAGCATCTTCACGCACAGCAGGCTGCGCGCATTGGCGCGCTCCGCCGCGAGCAACCAAAGCCGACGCCTGTCGCGGATCGAGGCCGAGGTGCTGAGCTGGGCGGCGCGCGGCAAGACCGCGTGGGAGACGGCGCGCATCCTCGGCGTCTCCGAACGCAACGTCCGCTGGCATCTGGAGGAGGCGCAGCGCAAGCTTGCGACCAAGAACAAGACGGCGACGGTTGCGACCGCTCTTGTCAACGGCGAGATCTCAATCTGATCTGGCGTTTCTCCCACTGGATCAATTCGAGCGCATCGGCAATCTGCAAACCCCAATTTGATTCAGACGACCGGGGGTTTCGATGCCTGAGATTCATGTCGTTCGAAAAGATAATCGCGCTCTGTACGAGAAATATTTCGATCCGTATTACCGGCTGCGCCACGAGATTTACGTCAAGCAGCGCAAGTGGACGGCGCTCGATCGTCCCGACGGGCGCGAGATCGATCAGTTCGACACCGAGGATTCGGTCTATCTGTTCTGCATCGACAACGGCCAGTTGATCGGCTCGATGCGCGCGGTGCCAACGCTGATGCCGACGCTGATGAGCGACATCTTCCCGTATCTGAATCTGCGCGGCACGATCCAACGCCCGGACGTCTACGAGCTGTCGCGCATCTTCGTGATCCCCGAGCGCCGCGGCGAGCATGCGGGCCCGCGGATCGACATGCTGCTGCTGACTGCGATCATGGAGTACGGCATCTCGATCGGGTTGACCGGCTTTTCGATCGTGCTTGAAACCTGGTGGCTGCCGCGGTTCGAGAAGTGCGGCTGGAAGGCGCGGCCGCTCGGCGTACCTCACATGATGGATGGGATGTCGGTAATGGCCGTGCTCGTCGACTGCGATGAAACGACGTGGAAGTCACTCTGCAAGCAGATCGGCCTGACGCGGCCGACGCTGACGTGGCAAGGACTCGAAGACGTCAGCCGCCAGGCCCTGCCGGATATCTTTCTTCATCTTCCACGAGCCGCTCAGCCAGCGCAATGAGCTGTTCCCGGTTCCGCTTCAGCCTGAGCTTATGGAAAGCCTTCAAGAGGCGGTGACCAAGGAGCGTCGCCTCATCCACCTCGAGGACGTAAAGGTTGGAGGGCGTATTCATGGAATCCATCGCTGACACTTCAGGTTTTGAGCCGTGACTGAACCTTCAATCGAGAAGATCATCGAGCTACTACAATTTTGCATCGTTGACGCTCGGGCAATGCAACTCAAAATGTTGGAGAGGATTTTGTCAATATCATTGCTTGAAGCCCACGAGCTCAGGGAAAAATGCGCGCCCAAATCGGGCAACAGCAACCACTAGCGCTCCTGCACCGACCCTCGCCACCCCTCCGGTCCCTGCAGCAGTGAGCCTCGATTGGCAGATCGCGGACAAACTGTTGATTTCAGAGCGGCTTTCGATGTGAAGGTCGGGCAGGAGAGCGCGAGCATCGTTGCCGAAACGCGCTCGCCGAACGTGGACGACAGCTCGGCAAAATCATGGCACCGCCGCCCGAGCTGCTCCCTGTTCAGCAAACTCGGTTTACAAAAAGGGACTCGTGGGTCGTCTTGCCCCGTCCGGAGTCCCGCAAAACGGAACTCCGCCGGCAACAAATACGCGCGCACGACTTACGGACGCGAAGTTATTCGTCGTGAAATCGGACCGTCTCGGCAACCGCGGCGCGGCTGGTGCGGTAGGAGTTTGCCTTGTGACCGAGATCGGGATAACCGAACGAGATGCCGCAGACCACCTTGCGGTCGTCACCTAATCCGAAATGCTGCCGCACCACGTCGGAATGAAATGCCAGCGCCGCCTGCGGCACGGTGGCGATGCCGAGCGCCTGCGCCACCAGCATGAAGCTCGTGACGTAGCCACCGCAGTCGATCGCGCCGTAGGTGCCGAGCGCCTCGTCGCTGTGGATGATCGCTACATGCGGCGCGCCAAAGAAGTTGTAGTTCTGCAGCGCCTGCCGGGCATAGCCGGCCTTGTCGCCGCGCGGGATGTCGAGCGCGTTGTAGAGCTGGAAACCACTCTCGCGCCGCCGGTCCAGATAGACGCCGGTGTATTCGCGCGGAAACGGGAAGTCGCCTGACGGCGGCTTGCCGCTGGAGGCCGCCGCATACATCACCTTCCGGAAAGCCTCGGTCGCCGGGCCCGACGTGATCTCGACCTGCCAGGGCTGGCTGTTGCACCAGGACGCGGTTTTCTGCGCCGCCGCCAGGATGCGCGCGATGGTGGCGCGCGACACGGGCTCCGCGCGGAAGCTGCGGCAGGAGAAGCGCGCGGCCATCAGCTCTTCGAGAATGGTGATGGGATCCTGCTCTGACTTTGGCGCCGCTGATGACATGACAACCTTCCGTACAGTTCGATCGGAGGCGCTCGCGTTGTGCTCGCCCTCCACACCCCGTCATTCCGGGGCGGTCGCCGCGGCGGCCGCCCCCGGAATCTCGACATTGTTCAGAATACACCCAAGCCGACATCGAGATTCCGGGTTCAAGGCCTGCGGCCTTGCCCCGGAATGACAGTCGTCGTGATGCCGTGGACTAGCTCCGCCCCTTGGTCGGCACCTTGTTGAACGGCACGTCCTTGTCGACACGGATATCGCCGGGCAGGCCGAGCACGCGCTCGGCGATGATGTTGCGCAGGATCTCGTCGGTGCCGCCGGCGATGCGCATCGAGGGCGAGGTCAGCAGCATCTGCTGAAACTGGCCCTGCGTCACCGCCTCGTCCGCGCCGGTCAGCACGCCGGCGCCGCCTTCGAGATCCATCGCGTAGGTTGCGATATCCTGCAGCATGACGCCGGCGACCAGCTTGCCGATGGAATTCTCAGGTCCCGGCCGCTCGCCCTTGGACAGCGCCGAGATCGCGCGATAGCTCGTGTATTTCAGCCCGCTGGCCTTGACCGCCCACGACGCCAGTTTCGAGCGCGTGGCGCGATCGTCGATGGCGAGTCCGCTCTCGGTCATCAGATTGGCGCAGAACTCGAACATCTCCGGGAAGCCGGTGGCGAGCCGCGCGCCGATCGACATGCGCTCGTTCATCAAGGTGGTCAGCGACACGTTCCAGCCGTCGCCGACCGCGCCGAGCCGCTGGCTATCCGGGATCACCACGTCGGTGAAATAGACCTCGTTGAACTCCTGCATGCCGTTGGCCTGCTTGATCGGGCGGACCTCGACGCCCGGACTCTTCATGTCCAGGAAGAACATCGTCAGGCCCTTGTGCTTGGGCACGGTGGGATCGGTGCGCGTGATCAACAGGCCATAGTCGGAATAGTGCGCGCCCGAGGTCCAGATCTTCTGACCATTGATGAGCCAGTCGTCGCCGCGCTTCTCGGCGCGGGTGCGCAGACCCGCGACGTCGGAGCCGCCCGCCGGCTCGGAGAACAGCTGGCACCAGATCTCCTCGCCGGAAGCGAGCTTGGGCAGATGGCGCCGCTTGTGGTCCTCACTGCCATAGGCCATCACGGTCGGGCCGCACATGCCCTCGCCGATCTGAAACGGCTGCGTCAGCTTGCCGTACACGCCCTCCTCCTGCTGCCAGATCACGCGCTCGATCGGCGTCGCACCGCGGCCGCCATACTCCTTCGGCCAGTGCAGGCAGGCCCAACCGGCATCGGACTTCTTCTTCTGCCAAGCCTTGCCGACCTCGACGATGTCGGCATGCTTGAGCCGGATACGCCCGAGCGAGGAGCTCGCCAGCTCCTCCTCCAGCTCCTTCGGCGCGTTGGCCGCGATCCAAGCGCGCGCGGTGTCGCGAAAAGCGGCTTCCTGCGGGGTGTCGTCGAAGTTCATGGTCTAACCCTCACTCCCGATGCGTAGGGCGGGTTAGCCAAAGGCGTAACCCGCCACTTGATCAGCGTTGTACGAGCTGACGGCGGGTTACGCTGCGCTAACCCGCCCTACGACTGCACGTGTTAGTTTCGTCCCCGGGTCGGCACCTGATTGAACGGCACGTCCTTGTCGACCCGGATGTCACCCGGCAACCCGAGCACGCGCTCGGCGATGATGTTGCGCATGATCTCGTCGGTGCCGCCTTCGACGCGGGTGCCGGGCGCGCGCAGCAGCATCGCCTGGAATTTTCCGGCGAGCTCAGCCGCCGGGCCGCTCAGCACGCCGGCGGCGCCCTGCAGGTCCAGCGCGTAAGCCGCGACGTCCTGGATCATCGGTCCGGCGACGAGTTTGCCGATCGAGTTCTCAGGTCCCGGCCGCTCGCCCTTCGACAGCGCCGAGATGGCGCGGATGCTGGTGTATTTCAGTCCGCTCGCCTTCACCGCCCAGCTCGCGAGCTTCGAGCGCACGTTACGGTCCTCGATCGCGGGCCGATCGTCCAGCATCAGGTTGGAGCAGAAGTCGAACAGCTCCGGGAAACCGGTGGAGACACCGGCGCCGATCGACATGCGCTCGTTCATCAGCGTTGTCAGCGCGACGTTCCAGCCGTCATTGACGGCGCCGAGCCGTTGCGAGTCCGGGATCACGACGTCGGTGAAATAGACCTCATTGAAATCGGAGTGACCGCTGGCCTGCTTGATCGGCCTGATCTCGACGCCCGGACTCTTCATGTCCAGGAAGAACATGGTGAGCCCCTTGTGTTTCGGCACCGTCGGATCGGTGCGCGTCAGCAGGATGCCGTAGTCGGAGTAATGCGCGCCGGATGTCCAGATCTTCTGGCCGTTGATCACCCAGTCGTCGCCACGCTTCTCGGCTCGGGTGCGCAAACCGGCGACGTCGGAGCCGCCGGCCGGCTCGGAGAACAGCTGGCACCAGACCTTCTCCCCCGAGGCCAGCGGCGGCAGATATTCACGCTTATGCTGCTCGGAGGCGTAGGCCATCATGGTCGGGCCGCACATGCCGTGGCCGATGATGAACATGCCGGAGAGCTTACCGAACGGCCCTTCCTCCTGCTGCCAGATCACGCGCTCGATCGGCGAGGCGCCGCGGCCGCCATAGTCTTTCGGCCAATGCAGGCAGGCCCAGCCGGCCTCCGCCTTCTTCTTCTGCCAAGCCTTGGCGACGTCGAGAATGTCAGCGTTCTTCAGCGCGACGCGGCCGAGCGAGGTCGCGCGCAGCTCGTCCTCATACTGCTTTGGCGCATTGGCCGCGATCCAGGCGCGGGCCTCGGCGCGAAATGCAGCCTCCTGCGGGGTGTCATCGAAGTTCATGGTCAAACCCTGCTTTCGTAGGGTGGGCAAAGGCGCAGCGCGCCGTGCCCACCGTTGCAATCACATGACGCGATGGTGGGCACGCTTCGCTTTGCCCACCCTACGAGTTCTCACCTTGCCTCACGCCGCATTGCGCTTGCGCATGCGGTCGATCAGCTGGTCCTCCCAATAGGACAGACTGCCGAGACCGAGCGCGAGCGCGTTGGCGCGGCGGTAGTACATGTGGCAGTCGAACTCCCAGGTGAAACCCATGCCGCCATGGACCTGGATGTTGTTCTTGGCGCAGTGCTGATAGGCCTGCGTCGCGCTGATGCGCGCCGAGGCCGCGGCCTCCGGCAATTCCGGCGCATTGGTCGAGAGCGCCCAGGCGCCATAATAGGAGTTGGAGCGCGCCAAGGTCGCCGAGACGTACATGTCGGCCAGCATGTGCTTGACCGCCTGGAACGAGCCGATCGGACGGCCAAAAGCGATCCGGTCGAGCGCGTAGTCGCGGCCCATCTCCAGCGCGCGGTCGGAGCCGCCGACCTGCTCGAACGCCGTCAGCACCGCGGCGCGATCGAGCACCTGGGTGATGATGCTCCAACCCTCGCCGGCCGCGCCGAGCGGCTCCGCCTTGCAGTTCTTGAAGGTGAGCTCGGCCTGGCCGCGCGTCGGATCGAGATTGGTCAGCGCCTTCGCTTCGACACCGCCCGCCCTGGTGTCGACCAGGAACAGCGAGATGTCGCTGTCGCGGCCGGTCGAGCCGGTACGCGCGGCAACGATGATGAGATCGGCGATGGCGCCGTCGGCGACCGGCTTCTTGGTGCCGTTGAGCACGCCGTTGGCGGCCTCACACTTGATCGCTTTCGGCGACGGATTACCGGTGCCCTCGAACAGCGCCAGCGTGCCGATTGCCTCGCCGCTCGCTATTTTCGGCAGCCAGGTCTGCTTCTGCGCATCGCTGCCAGCCAGCATCAGCGCTTCGGCGGCGAGATAGACCGTGGACGAGAACGGCACCGGCGCCAGCGCGCGGCCGACCTCCTCGGCGATCACACAGAGCTCGAGATGGCCGGCGCCCGCGCCGCCATATTCTTCCGGAATGGCCACGCCGAGGA
Organism: Bradyrhizobium sp. SZCCHNR2028; assembly: GCF_032380995.1. NCBI lineage: Bacteria > Pseudomonadati > Pseudomonadota > Alphaproteobacteria > Hyphomicrobiales > Nitrobacteraceae > Bradyrhizobium > Bradyrhizobium sp. SZCCHNR2028. The sequence continues at coordinate 22,952 of NZ_JAUHJF010000009.1, forward strand.
AGCCCATCTCGGCAAAGCCCTTCCACAGAGCGCGGTCGTATGGCTCCTTGCCGTCGAGCACGACACGCACCGCCTTGGGCGGACACTTCTCGGCGAGGAACTTCCGCGCCTGGTCCCGCAGCTGCTTCTGGTCGTCGGAGAAATCGAAGTTCATGGCCTCACCTGCTTCCTGATCGTCATTCCGGGGCGATGCGCAGCATCGATCCCGGAATCTCGATCTGATTTATCTCTGGATTCCGGGTTCACTCGCTGCGCGAGTGCCCCGGAATGACGGTTTCAAAATGCGTCATCACAGCACGATCACGTCGCTGTCGGGCTCGGCCGCGTAGAGCCGCTCGACCAGCGCGGCGCGGCGTTCGAGACCGGCGCGCTGGTTGATGTAGCCCTTGTCGGTCAGCTCATGGCCGTCGATCGAGGGCGGCTCGACCATCAACATGGCGCGGCCGATGCGCCGGCTGGTCGCGCCCTCGCACTCCTTATTATGGGCTTCGAGACCACGGCGGACGCAGTCGATGACGGCCGGATGCTTCACCACATCCTCGAACGTCGCATTGGGATCACCGACCAACTGGCGGCAGGCATGCAGATTGGGCCAGGCCAGGAGACCGACATATTCGCGGTCCTGCCCCGTCACCAGCGCATCGTGGATCGCCGGCGTTGCGGCTGCAATCGCATCGGTGCGCAGCGAGCCGACATGGACGAAGGTGCCCGTCGTGAGCTTGAAATCCTCGACCACGCGGCCGGCGAAGATGATGCCTTGCGCCGGGTCATTGGGATCGACGAACACGCCGGCATCGCCGATGCAGTAGAACCCTTCCTCGTCGAACGCCTTCTTCGTCAGCTCGGGCTGGCCGAAATAGCCGGGCATCACGTTGATGCCGCGCAGGCGCAGCTCGTACTTGTCGCCGGTCGGCACCATCTTCAGCTCGACGCCGGGGAACGGCAGGCCGATGAGCCCGACCCGCTCGGTGTTCCAATAGGTGCCGGTCGAGGTCGGCGCCGTCTCGGTCGAGCCCCAGCCGGTGTAGAACACGATGCGCTCGCCGGTGGTCTTGACCGCCAGCGCCTGCATGCGCTCGTACAGATCGTCCGGCAGCCGCGCGCCGCCATAGGCCATGATGCCCAGATCCTTGAAGAAGGAGCGGCACAGCGCGTCGTCCTTCTCCATCGCCGCCGCCAGCGCCGCATAGCCGGCGGGCACATTGGCGTAATAGGTCGGCGACACCTCGCGCAGGTTCCGGATGGTTTCGTCGAACATGCCGGGCATCGGCCGGCCGTCGTCGATGTAGAGCGTGCCGCCCTCGATCAAGAGCGGATTGAACAGCGCATTGCCGCCCATGGTGTGATTCCATGGCATCCAGTCGAGCACCGTCGAGATCGGCGCATCAGGCCCGCGCGGGCGCGTCTGCATCATCATCGCCGCATTGGCGCACATCATGCGCTGGGTGTTGATGACCGCCTTGGGCATGCCGGTCGAGCCGGAGGTGAACAAGAGCTTGCCGACGGTATCCGGCGTGATCTGCGCGATCGAGGCATCGACCGCGCCGGTGACCGGCGTCGCGGCGAGATCGGCGAAGCTGACGCTGGGGATGCCCTCGCACGGACGCGCGACATGAATGACGGTGACGCCGTCGAGATCGAGCGCCTTCAACGCCTTCTCGAAGGTCGGGCCGTCCTGCACCATGACAACGCCCGGCTTCACCAGCCCGAACAGATATTTGAGCTTGAGATGATCATGGCTCATCAACGAATAGGCCGGCGACACCGGAGCGGCCGGCGAACGGGCCTGCATCGCGGCCATGGTGATGAGCGCATGCTCGATCGAATTGCCGGAGAGGATCGCGACCGGGCGGCCGTCGAGTTTCAGATTGAGCAGACCCTGCGTCAGCCCATCGACGGTGCGCTTGGCCTCGGCATAGGACAGCTTGCGCCACTGCCGCTCGGCCCCGCCGCGTTGCGCGAGCCAGGTCCGCGTCGGCGCCTCCCTGGCCCAGCGGGCGAGCGGCGCCGCCAAATGCGGCTCATAGGCCTGCAGCGGAATGCGCGACTTGATGACGATGACGCCGTCACCGCGCCTGATGACATCGATGTCGCGCGCCAGCCAGTTGACCTTGCGGAATGCCGGCTTCTCCAGCACCTTCGCTGCCGTCCCGTCCATTTTGCGTCTCCCGAAATATCGTCCTTTGCGGATCTTGATATCTAGCGGTTGGTATAGACCGGCTTTCGCTTCTCAAGAAAGGCTTGAATACCTTCCTTGAAATCTTCGGAGCGGCTGCACAGCACCTGGTTGCGATCCTCCATGGCGATCACGGCTTCGATCGACGACGCATCGACGCTCATGTTGAGGCATTCTTTCGACAGTCGAAGACCGACCGGCGATGCGGTCATCATCGCCTCGATGAACGGCGCGGCCGCGCTCTCGAGCATGTCCTCCTCGACGATCTCCGATACCAGCCCGACCATGAGCGCGCGCTCGGCGCCGATGAAGCGGCCGGTGAGAATGAGCTCAGACGCGACGGAGACGCCGACGAGGCGCGGCAGGAAGTAGCTGGTGCCGATGTCGCAGCCCCCTAAGCCAAGCTTGATGAAGGCGCAGTTCATCCGCGCCGAGCGCGACGCGATGCGGATGTCGGCCGCGAGCGCCAGGGCGAAGCCGCCGCCGGCGGCTGCGCCCTGCACCAGCGCAATGATCGGCTGCGGACAGCGCCGCATCAGCATCACGATATCGGCGATGCGCCGCTGCGAATCCAAGGACTCGGTGACGCCAGGGGGCTCATTGACACCGCCGCGCCGCTGCATCGCGGCTTTCAGATCGAGCCCGGCGCAGAAGTTCTTGCCGGCGCCCTTCAGCACGACGACGCGCGTGGTGCGATTGCGCTGCAGGCTTTCGAAATAGGCATTGAGCGCGTCGATCAGCGCCGGATCGAGCGCGTTGAGGCTGTCCGGACGATTGAGCGTCACCCGGTCGACACCATTGTCGTGCTCGATCAACAGCGGTTGGGACATGACGCGCGCTCCACCCTTAGTAACATCCCGGCGAACGCCGGGATCCATAGCCACCGGCTTGTGTTGTACCTACGGCGTCTGTCAGATTGCCTGTTTCAGACGCCGCGGAGCATGGGTCTCGGCGCAAGGCCGGGACGACAGCGGAGCTCGCCGCTAGCGCGGCGCCATGCGGATGGCACCGTCGAGGCGAATGGTCTCGCCGTTCAGCATCGGGTTCTCGACGATGTGGACGGCGAGGTTGCCGTATTCCGAGGCGTCGCCAAGACGGGCCGGATGCGGCACCTGGGCGCCGAGGCTCTTGCGCGCCTCCTCGTTCAGGCCCATCAGCAGCGGCGTCAGGAACAGGCCCGGCGCGATGGTGTTGACACGGATCTTCTGGCTGGCGAGGTCGCGCGCCGCCGGCAAGGTCAGGCCGACGACGCCGCCCTTCGAGGCCGAATACGCGATCTGTCCGATCTGGCCCTCGAACGCGGCAACGCTGGCAGTGTTGATGATGACGCCACGCTCCTCGCCGATCGGCTCGGCGGTGACGAGGCGCTCGGCGAACAGCCGCAGCACGTTGAAGGTGCCGATCAGGTTGACGTTGATGATGCGGGCGAACTTCGCGAGCGGATAGACGCCGTCCTTGCCGACGATGCGCTGCGAGCCGCCGATGCCGGCGCAGTTGACCAGCACGCGGGCGACGCCATGCGCCGCTTCCGCCTTGGCGATGCCGGCCTTGACCTGCTCCTCGTCGGTGACGTCGGCATGAATGGCGACGCCCTTCAACTCGGCGGCAACCTTCTCCGCATTCTCCTTGCTCTGGTCAAGCACGGCGATCTTGGCGCCCTTGGCAGCCATGGCGCGCGCCGTGGCGGCGCCCAGGCCCGAGCCACCGCCGGTGATGAGAACGGCAACGTTGTTCAACTGCATGATACGCTTCCTCCTTGGACGTTTTTTGTTTGCGAATAGCGAATGGTGAGTGGCGAATAGGGCGAACCTCTATTCGCTACTCCCTATTCGCCATTCGCCCTCTTCAATATTCCGCCGCAGATCAGCGCCTCCATGTGGGCGATGTACTGACGGCAGACATCATCGGTGACCGGGCCGACGCCGATCGCGCGCGACATCGCGTGGCGGCCGAAGAACAGATGATCGCAGGCGCCGATCAGGCTGGTATAGAACAGCACCGGATCCACGGCGCGGAACTCGCCCCTGGCGACGCCCTCCTCGATCAGTCGGCGATGGAAATCCAACAGCGGCGCGACGAAGAACTTCGACACTTCATCCGCGGCTTCGGCGCTGCTCTCGTGCAGCAGATAGTGGATCAGCCGGTTCATGTAGGGAAACCGGTGATAGGCGCGGATGATGCCGCTGATGTGCAGCTTGAGCTTGGCCGTCGGCGCAAGCGGCTGCGCCAGCAGATAATCGAGATTGGCGACCTCGGTCGCAGCGTCGCGGGCGAGCAGCGCCAGCAGCAGCCCGTCCTTGTTGCCGAAATGATATTTGACCAGGGCGGCGTTGGCGCCGGACTTCTGGGCGATGTCGCTGAGCGAAATTTCGATCGAGGACCTCTGAATCATCAGCTCGCTCGCTGCGTCCAGCAGCTTCTCCGCGGTGGCATTCCGTCCCGCGGGAAGCTTTTCCGGCACGCTGTTCTGGAGCTGAGGTCCCAAGGCGCATCTCGCAATTGATCGCGGCAGATAAGCCGAAGCCGGAGTTGATCTCAAGAGTTAATTGATCGATTGACTAACCGACATTGGAGCATTTAAATCGCGCGCAATCACGAACACCAAGTCTAGGGAGGACACGTCATGGCGGAAGCCTACATCGTCGCGGCCGCACGCACGGCCGGCGGCCGCAAGGGTGGCCGTCTGGCCGGCTGGCATCCGGCCGATCTCGCCGCGAAGGTGCTGGATACGCTGGTCGAGCGCTCCGGCGCCGCGCCGGACCAAATTGAGGACGTGATCATGGGCTGCGTCATGCAGACCGGAGAGCAGTCCACCAACATCGCGCGCAACGCGGTGCTGGCGTCGAAGCTGCCGGAGAGCGTGCCCGGCACCTCGATCGACCGGCAGTGCGGCTCGTCGCAGCAGGCGCTCCACTTCGCTGCGCAGGCGGTGATGTCCGGCGCGATGGATGTCGTGATCGCCGCCGGCGTGGAGTCGATGACCCGGGTGCCGATGGGTCTCTCCTCCACGCTTCCGGCGAAGAACGGCTTCGGGCACTACAAGAGCCCTGGCATCGAGAGCCGCTATCCGAACATCCAGTTCAGCCAGTTCACCGGCGCGGAAATGATGGCGGAGAAGTACGGTCTCTCCAAGGATGAGCTCGACGAATACGCCTATAACAGCCATCAGCGCGCGATTGCCGCCACGCAAGCAGGGCACTTCAAGGACGAGATCATCCCGCTCCAGATCACCCGTGCCGACGGCTCGACCGACACCCACCACATCGACGAGGGCATCCGCTTCGACGTCAGCCTCGACGGCATCAGAAACGTCAAGCTGATCGCCGAGAACGGCAAGCTGACGGCGGCCACGGCCAGCCAGATCTGCGACGGCGCGTCCGGCGTCATGGTCGTCAACGAGCGCGGCCTGAAGTCGCTCGGCGTCAAGCCGCTGGCCCGCGTCCACCACATGACCATGATGGGCGGCGACCCCGTGATCATGCTAGAGGCGCCGCTGCCGGCGACGCAGCGCGCGCTGCAGAAGGCCGGCATGTCGATCGACGACATCGACCTCTACGAGGTCAACGAGGCCTTCGCCTCGGTGCCGACCGCGTGGCTGAAGGCAACCCGCGCCGATCCTGACAGGCTCAACGTCAATGGCGGCGCCATCGCGCTCGGCCATCCGCTCGGCGGCTCCGGCACCAAGCTGATGACGACGCTGCTGCATGCGCTGAAGGCCCGCAACAAGCGCTATGGCCTGCAGACCATGTGCGAAGGCGGCGGCATGGCGAACGTGACGATCGTGGAGCGGCTGTAGTCCTCGCTACAGCAATGGTGTCGTCCCGGCCTTGCGCCGGGACCCATACTCCCACGTGGTCGAGCTGAGCTGGAGCTCTAGCTCGCTTCCCAATTTCATTCGGTGGTTATGGGTCCCCGCTTTCGCGGGGACGACAGCCATCCTGATCAAGCGGTGTGCCCTCATGACCCACCCCTCCATCCACGCCCGAAGCCATCCCGACAAGATCGCCTATCAGATGGCCGGCACCGGCAAGGCCATCACCTATCGCGAGCTCGACGAGCTCTCCAATCAGGGCGCGCAGCTGTTTCGTGCGCTGGGCCTGAAAGCCGGCGACCATATCGCCTTCCTGATGGAGAACCGGCTGGCCTTCATGGAGATCGCCTGGGCCGCGCAGCGCTCCGGTCTCTACTATACCGCGATCAGCCGCTATCTCACCAAGGACGAGATCGCCTACATCATCAAGGATTGCGGCGCCAAGGTCTTCATCACCTCGCCGAAATGCGCCGAGCAGGTCCGCGATCTCGTGAGCGGCACGGACGGCCCGCTGTTCTTCATGGTCGACGAGCCCGAGCCCGGCTTCCGCTCCTGGGACAGGGAGACTGGTGCCCAGCCGACGACGCCGATTGCCGACCAGGTCGCCGGCTATGAGATGCTGTACTCGTCGGGCACGACGGGACGGCCGAAGGGCATCAAGAAGGACTTCGAAGGCAATCCGATCGATCAGCCGAACCAGTTCCTGCGCGTGCTCTGCGCCGACATGTGCGGCATGAACGCCGACAGCATCTATCTGTCGCCGGCACCGCTCTATCACGCTGCGCCGCTGCGCTTCAACATGATGGTATCCGTGCTCGGCGGCACCTCGATCATCATGGAGCATTTCGACGCCGAGGAGTTCCTGAAGCTCGTCGAGACATACAAGGTCACGCAGTCACAGCTTGTGCCGACCATGTTCGTGCGCATGCTCAAGCTGCCGGAGGACGTCCGCAAGCGCTACGACGTCTCGACCTTGAAGGGTGCGATCCACGCCGCAGCGCCCTGCCCGGTCGACGTCAAGGCCAGGATGATCGAATGGTGGGGTCCGATCCTGATTGAATATTATGCCGGCTCCGAAGGCAACGGCGTCACCGTCTGCACCTCGAAACAGTGGCTGGAGCACCGCGGCAGCGTCGGCCGTGCCGTCGTCGGCAAGATCAAGATCCTCGGCGAGGACGACCAGGAGCTGCCCATCGGGGAGATCGGCTCGGTCTACTTTGCCGACGCACCTGTGTTCTCCTATCACAACGATCCGGAGAAGACGAAGCGCGCCTATAATGACAAGGGCTGGTCGACCCTCGGCGATGTCGGCTATCTCGATGCCGACGGCTTCCTCTATCTCACCGACCGCAAGTCCTACATGATCATCTCCGGCGGCGTGAACATCTACCCGCAGGAGACCGAGGACGTCCTCATCACCCACCCGGAGGTGGCCGACGTCGCGGTGTTCGGCGTTCCCAACGAGGAGATGGGCGAGGAGGTCAAGGCGGTGGTGCAGCCGCACGACATGGCGCGCGCCGGCAAGGCGCTCGAAGAGCAATTGATCCTGTTCTGCCGCCAGCATCTGTCGCCGATCAAGTGCCCGCGCTCGATCGACTTCGAGCCGGAACTGCCGCGCACGCCGACCGGCAAGCTGGTCAAGCGCCACCTGCGCGAGCGCTACTGGCCGAAGAAGGGCGCGGCATAGCTCCAATAACGGTAGCTGTCGTCCCGGCCTTGCGCCGGGAACCATAGCCACCGCAGCCGATGATGCGAAGGGTATAAGCTCCAGCTTGGCGCCACATGAGCGCCTGTGGTTATGGATCCCGGCTCGCGCTCGCTTCGCTCGCTTGGCCGGGACGACGCGAGGAGAGTGCACGCCATGTCCCAGTCCCTTCCCCCGCTTCCGCTCCCACCCACGATCCGCTCGCGCTTCGTCGACGGCATCAACGGCCTGCGCATGCACGTGCTGGAAGCCGGCTTCGAGACGCCCGGCCGCCCCTGTGTGCTGCTGCTACACGGCTTTCCCGAGCTGGCCTATAGCTGGCGCAAGGTGATGCCGGCGCTGGCCGCCGCCGGCTACCACGTGCTGGCGCCAGACCAGCGCGGCTATGGCCGCACCACGGGGCGGAGCGCCGACTATGACGGTGATCTCGCGCCGTTTCGATTCACCAATCTGGTGCGTGATGCGCTCGGCGTGGTCTATGCATTCGGCCATCGCCATGTCGCTTCTGTCATCGGCCACGACTTCGGCAGCCCCGTCGCGGCGTGGTGCGCGGTGATCCGCCCCGATGTCTTTCGATCGGTCGTGATGATGAGCGCACCGTTCCCGGGGCCACCGGCAGCACCGTTCGACATCGCCGGTCATCCGCTCGCGCCGCAGGATGATCCCGTGCATCGCGAACTGGCCGCGCTGCCGCGGCCGCGCAAGCACTATCAATGGTACTACGCGACGCGGCAGGCCAATACGGACATGCATCGGGCGCCGCAGGGACTGCATGACTTCCTGCGCGCCTATTACCATCACAAAAGTGCGGACTGGACGGGCAACGTGCCTTACCCGCTGCAGGCGTGGAGCGCGAGCGAGCTCGCGAAGCTACCGACCTACTACGTGATGGACCTCGGCAAGACGATGGCCGGGACCGTCGCCGAGGAGATGCCAGATGCGGCGGCGATCGCGGCGAATCGCTGGCTGCCGGACCATGAGCTCGCTGTCTACACCGCCGAATATGAACGAAACGGCTTCCAGGGCGGACTGCAGTGGTACCGCTGCGGCGCGTCCGGCCTATTCGACGCTGAATTGCAGACGTGGTCGGATCTCACCATCGACGTTCCGTCTGCATTCATCTCGGGCCTGCAAGACTGGGGCATCTACCAACGGCCCGGCGTGTTTGAGGCGATGCAATCCCGAGTGTGCACCAACATGATGCTGTGCGAGCTGATCGATCGCGCCGGTCATTGGGTGCAGCAGGAGCAACATGAACGAGTCAATGAGCTCCTGTTAACGTTCCTGAACAGACTGACAGCCTGATTTCGGACGCCGTTTCGAACTATCAGGCGAATCGAGGAACGAACATTCGGGGTTGACGTTTCTGCATCCGGGCGATGCGCATCAGGAGATGATTTATGGATAAGAAGATCGCAGGCTTGTTGGGCGCGGTCGCCGCTGTCGGCGCGCTCGGCACGGCGCAGGCGTCGGCGGCTCCCGCCCCGACCGATGTCCTGAAGGCCAATTCCTACGCCGACCTGCTCGAGCCGATTCCGAACGCCGCCAAGGTGCTTCAAGCACTCGACGAGCAGGGACCGCCGACGGCCGAGCCGAAGGTTCAACTCGCGCAATGGTACCATCACCACCATCATCATCACCATCACCACCATGGCTACTGGCGCGGCTATGGCTATGGCTACGGCTATGGTCCGCGCGTCTACGTGGTGCCGCCGCGGCGCTGGTATCACCACCATCACCATCATCACCACCATCACTGGTACTACGATCGCTACTGATCGCATCGCGATGATGGTTTGACGGGGCGCCGGCCGCGAGGTCGGCGCCTCTTTCATGTCAGCAGGGCGTCCTCACGATTTGCGCGCCTTCTCCTTCGCTGCGCGATGCAGGTGGCGGTAGGTGCCGTCGAACACCGTATCGGTGCTCGACACCCATTCGGTGTCCTTGGCGAGGACCGGCCGGCTGGCATGGATCCGGCGCGACTGCAGCTCGCGTTCCGCCGCTTCGTCGGGGCTCATCGGCTCGACCGTGAAGTTCGCCTCCTCGGGAATCACGATCACCTGCGCGAACGGCTCGCCGGGGCGGAAGATATGGGTCCGGCCCTCGGCAGGCGCCTTGAACACGCAGAAGAACAGCATCGGCCAGAAACTGCGCACCAGCGCCGGCACGGCGATCGGGCAGGTATCGGTGCGGTCGGTGTAGAATCGCGGATGCGGCTCGGTCCGGATCGCAAAGCCGTTGGGCACCTTGAGATCGAGCAGGATCTGGTAGGTGTAGAAGGCATCGCCGAAATTGCGGAATGGCGGCCATTGCAGGCTCGGGCTCGGCGGCTCGCCCCATTCGCCGGACAGCTCCAGCCTGCCGTCGCGCGTGGTGACCTGCAGCTCGAAGTCGTAGGGATAAAACAGCTCGATGCCATATTGCGCACCTTCCGAGAATGGTACGCAATGCCAGACCTGCTCATGCGAGCCATTCGCGCGTGGCTGGCGTTCGCCCGCCCAGCCCGGGATGTCCATCCGGGTGCGGCGCGGCGCCAACCCTGGATCGTTGAGCCGATATTTGACGCTATCCATTGGAACTCCTTAGGTGGCTGAGCGGAACGCGAACGACGGACTATCCTCGCAGTTCCATGACTGGAGCTTGAATGCGACGTCACGAAAGGGTTTCGCGACCAATCTGCGGCCGGAGTTTGACCGCGGTGCAGCAAATCCATATAGACTTTAGAAACGTTCTAAATACTCGAATGTTGAGAGCGAAAGATCCGGGGACCTTGGAATGAAGAACTTCGCCGACCTCACCGAGCGCGAGATCCTGGCAATCGCGATCTCTGCCGAAGAGGAAGACGGCCGCATCTATATGAGCTTCGCGGAGGATCTGGCGGAACGCTATCCGGATTCGGCCAAGCTGTTCGAGCAGATGGCCGAGGAGGAGAAGGGCCACCGCCACATGCTGCTCGAGCTCTATGAGGAGCGCTTCGGCAAGAACCTGCCGCCGATCCGGCGCGAGAACGTCAAGGGCTTCATGCAGCGCCGGCCGATCTGGCTGACCAAGAACCTGTCGCTCGACGCCATCCGCCGCGAGGTCGGCACGATGGAGTTCGAGGCCGAGCGCTTCTACGCCAAGGCCGCCGAGCAGGCCAAGGACGTCGGCGTGCGCCGGCTGCTCGGCGATCTCGCCGAGGCCGAGAAGGGCCATGAGAAGGTCGCGGCGAAACTGACCGACAAGATCCTCAGCCCGGACGTCCGGCACAAGGAGGACGAGACGCGGCGGCGCGTGTTCGTGCTGCAATATGTCCAGCCCGGTCTCGCCGGCCTGATGGACGGCTCGGTCTCGACGCTGGCGCCGCTGTTCGCCGCCGCCTTCGCCACACATCAGAACTTCCAGACCTTCCTGGTCGGTCTCGCCGCCTCGATCGGTGCCGGCATCAGCATGGGCTTCGCCGAGGCGCTGTCCGACGACGGCTCGCTGACGGGCCGCGGCTCGCCGTGGCTACGCGGCGCCGTGTGCGGCGCGATGACGACGCTCGGCGGATTGGGGCACACGATGCCCTATCTCGTCCCGGACTCCTGGACCAACGCGTTCTGGATTGCGACCGCGATCGCCAGTCTCGTCGTATTCTTCGAGCTGTGGGCGATCGCCTACATCCGCGCGCGCTACATGGACACGCCGTTCCTGCAGGCGGTGTTCCAGATCGTGCTCGGCGGCATCATCGTGCTCGGCGTCGGAATTCTCATAGGAGCGGCCTAGCATCCGCACCCCGGCGTCATGCGAAACGTCCAGCCGCGAGGCTGATGGCGCCAGACCGACCGCAACGGAAAACTCGTCATGACGCCACGCTTGCATTACGGCACGCCCGCGAAGATCCTGCACTGGCTGGTGGTGGCGCTGCTCGCCATCCAGTATCCGATCGGCTGGCTGATGCCGGACCTGCACGCGAACACACCCCCCGGCGCGCCGATGATCCTGCACATCTCGTTCGGTCTCACCATTCTGGCATTGATCGCCGTGCGCTTCGTCTGGCGGCTCACCCATCCGGTCGCACCGGAGAGCTCGCTGCTGCCCTGGCAGCGGCTGAGCTCGGAGGTCGTGCACTGGATGCTCTATGTGATGGTGCTGGCGAGCACCATCACCGGCTGGCTGTTCGCCTCCTTCCGCGGCTGGAGCGTGTCGTTCTTCTACCTGCTTCCGTTGCCGATGCTGGCCGCGCGCAACCCGGCCGGTAACCGCGCCATCGACGGGCTGCACCAGGCCTCCGAATGGCTGCTGCTGATCCTGATCGTCGTTCACGTCGCCGCCGCAATCGCGCACGTCTTCATCTATCACGACCGCGTCATGCAGCGGATGCTGCCGGGCTAGAGGATAGTCCGCAATTTTGGTCAAGCGATCGCCATCCGCATCGGATAAGACTTCCGGCAAACATCGCACCGGGAGGATCGACCTTGGCCGCACCGCAATGGACGTTCGCAACCGCCGTCGACACGGCGAAGGCATTGGCAGATCGTCAGATCTCGTCGGTGGAGCTGACCAGGCTCGCCATCGACCGCATCGAACGTCATGACTCCGAGATCAACGCCGTCTGCGTGCGCGATTTCGAGCGCGCGCTCGCTGCCGCTGACGTCGCCGACGCGGCGCTGGCGCGCGGCGAACGGCGGCCCCTGCTCGGCCTTCCGCTCACGGTGAAGGAATCCTACAACGTCGCCGGCCTGCCGACGACCTGGGGTTTTCCGCAGCATAGGGATTTCATCGCGGCCGAGGATGCGCTGACCGTGACGCGCGTGAAGGATGCCGGCGGCATCGTGCTCGGCAAGACCAACGTGCCGCTCGGGCTCGGCGACTGGCAGAGCTACAACGACATCTACGGCACCACCAACAATCCCTACGATCTCGACCGCACGCCAGGCGGTTCGTCCGGCGGATCGGCCGCGGCACTGGCGGCCGGCTACGGCTCGCTGTCGCTCGGCTCCGATATCGGCGGCTCGCTCCGGGTCCCCGCGTTTCATTGCGGCGTCACCGCGCACAAGCCGACCTACGGCCTCGCGGCCTCGCGCGGCCACACGCCACCGCCGTTTCAGCCGCTGCCGGGCGAGGCAGACCTCGCCGTCGTCGGCCCGATGGCCCGCTCGGCCGCTGATCTGTCGCTGCTGCTCGATGTGATCGCAGGCCCCGACCCGCTCGAAGCCGGCAAGGCGTTTCGCCTCGACCTGCCGCCGCCGCGTCACGGTCGCCTGCAGGATTTCCGCGTGCTGGTGGTCGCGAGCGATCCGCTGCTGCCGACCAACAGCGCCGTGCGCGGCGCGATCGAGCGGCTGGCGGCCGACCTCGCGCGGGCCGGCGTCAGCGTCACGACGGAGAGCCCGCTGCTGCCGGACTTCGCCGCATCGAGCCGGCTCTACATGCGCATGCTGCTCGGCTTCATCGGCGCCACCATGCCAGCGGAGGTCCACGCCGGCGCCAGCCACGCGGCCGCGCAATTGCCGAAGGAGGCAGCGAGCCTCGCGGCCGAGCGGCTGCGCGGCATCGCGCTCAGCCATCGCGACTGGGTGCAGGCCGGCGGGGCGCGGGCGCGGCTGCGCGCGCAATGGCGAACGCTGTTCGAGAATTTCGATGCCGTGATCTGCCCAATCATGCCGACGCCGGCCTATCCGCACGACCATTCGGCCGACCAGGAGCAGCGCCGCATCAGCATCGACGGCGTCGAGCACTGCTACACCGATCAGCTCGCCTGGCCGGGCATCGCCACCTTGCCCGGACTGCCTGCCACCGCGATTCCGCTTGGGCTTGCCGACGGCCTGCCGGTCGGGGTGCAGATCGTCGGTCCGTACTTCGAGGACCGCACGCCGCTCAAGCTCGCCGAGCTGATCGAGCGCGAGTTCGGCGGCTTCGTCCCGCCGCCGCGGTTTGTGGACTAGTTAGCGATCGGACTTCTTCAACAACGCCTCGCCAGATTCCGCCGTCGTCCTACATCGTCATGGCCGGGCTTGACCCGGCCATCCATCTTCCAGAGAGGCTGGATGCCCGGGTCAAGCCCGGGCATGACGGGTAACTAATAGGCAGACCCGCCGAACCTCATCACCTGCCTCACACCCGACCACCCACCTCACGCGTCGAACATGATCACGCTGCGCAGCGTCTTGCCGGCTTTCATGTTGGCAAAGCCCTCGTTGATCTCGGACAGCTTCAGCTTGGCGGAGATCCAGTCCTCCAGATGCAGCTTGCCGCGCAGATAGAACTCAACGAGACGGGGCATGTCGACGCGGAAGTGGTTCGAGCCCATCGACGAGCCCTGGATGCGGCGCTCGCGCAGGAAGTCAAAGCCGTGCAGCTCGATCTTCTGGCCGAACGGGATCATGCCGACGATGGTCGCGGTGCCGCCAGGCGCCAGCATCGCGAAAGCCTGCTCGGCGGTCTCCTTGCGCCCGAGCACCTCGAAGGCGTGATGCACGCCGCCCTTGGTGAGCTCGCGCACCTGGGCCACGACGTCGCCGTCGGCCGGATTGATGATGTCGGTGGCACCGAGCTTCGTTGCCAGTTGCAGCTTGGCCGGATTGGTGTCGATGGCGATGATGCGGCCGGCACCCGCGATCTCGGCGCCATTGATCGCGGCCATGCCGACGCCGCCGCAGCCGATCACGGCGACGGTCTCACCGGCCGTAACCCGCGCGGTGTTGACGACGGCGCCATAGCCGGTGATGACGCCGCAGCCGATCAGCGCCGCGAGGTCGAGCGGCATGTCCGGGCGGATCTTCACGATCGCATTCTCGTGCACCAGCATCTGCTCGGCGAAGGACGAGAGGTTGAGAAACTGGTGCAGCTTCTCACTTCGTCCCCATGACAGCCGGTTGGAGGCGCCGGGCGGCATCTTCACCGTCGTATCGGTGCACAGCACCGGGCGGCCCGTCGTGCAGTTGTCGCAGGTGCCGCAGAACACGGACAAGCACGTGACGACATGATCGCCCGGCTTCACATAGGTTACGTCGGCGCCGACCTGCTCGACGATCCCAGCCGATTCATGGCCGAGCACGGCGGGCAGCGGATGCGGATACAGGCCTTCGATGAAGTGCAGGTCGGAATGGCAGAGACCGGCCACCGCCGTGCGGATGAGCACTTCCCGCGGCCCCGGCTTGGGCACACTGATGTCCTCGATCACCAGCGGCTTGTTGACCTCCATCAGCACGGCGGCTTTCATTGGCGTTCTCCCGATCTTGTTTGTTGTTGGTCGCGGCAAGCCTACGCCGCTGACAGCAGTTCGCCAACCTCCTCCATGTCAGCGGTACGTTCGCCGAGCAGCAGCGTGGCGATCGCATCATCCATCCTATTTTCCGCAAGCCGGAACGGATCGGACGGCGTCAGCCGGTGCGCGACGACGAGCTTCGCCAGCAACAGCCTGCGCGCGTCGCCGCGCATCACGTGGATGCGCGCGCTTTCCCAGGTCGTCGAGACGGCGCTCGCCACGTGATACAGCAGGCTGGTGGCGCGGCGCGCTTCGGACTCATTGTCGGCGCGTCCAGCGACCTCGCGCGCAAAGCCGACGGCACGATCCACGAGTCGATGCAGCTGATCGCGCCAGGCCTGCGGCACGGCGGCGCTGTCGTCGAGCCGCGCATGCAGGTCGGCTGCCAGCGCGGCCTCCGCACCGTGCCGGCCCACGGCGCGCTTCAGCGCATCGAGCGCGACGATGTTGCCGGTGCCCTCCCAGATCGAGCCGAGATGGGCGTCACGCAGCAGCCGCGCGGTGACGAACTCCTCGACATAGCCGATGCCGCCGCGCATCTCCAAGGCATCGCCGCAGACCTTGCGCGCGTCGCGCGTGGCACGGAACTTCAATGTCGGCGTCAGGATGCGCAGCAGCGCCGCGGCCTCCTGGCTGCCGGCCTCGGCACGGTCGAGCGCGTCGGCGGTGAGGAAGCTCATCGACAGCGCCTGCTCGGTCGCGAGCAGGATCTTCATCAATTGCCGACGCCCGAGCGGCAGGTCGACGATGCGTTTTCCGAACACCACGCGGTTGCGCGCGACCGTGATCGCGTCGTGCCAGGCCCGCCGCATCAGCGCCGTCGACTTGACGCCGTTGGAGAGACGCGACGAGTTGACCATCTCGGCCATCTGCACGAAGCCGCGATCGAGCCGCCCGACCGCATAGGCGATCGCGCCCCCCAGCTTGATCTCGCCCGAGGCCATCGAGCGCGTGCCGAGCTTGTCCTTCAGGCGCACGATCCGATAGTGGTTCTGGCTGCCGTCATCGAGGAAGCGCGGCATCAGGAACAGGCCGACGCCGCGCGTTCCCGCTTCGGCACCTTGCGGCCGCGCCAGCAGCATCACCACCTTCGCGTCGGCGTTGGAGCAGAACCACTTCTCGCCATGCAGGCGCCAATGGTCGCCCTCCGGGACGGCGACCGTCGTCAAAGTGCCGACATCGGAGCCGCCCTCCTTCTCGGTCATGAACTGGCCACCCTGGGTCAGCTTTCTCATGTCGGTCTGCGTCAGGCCATCGAGGTACTTGGCCTTGAGCCCGTCGCTGCCGAAGCTCGCCAGCAGCTTGGCGCAGCCATCGGTGACATTGATCGGACATCCCAGACCGAACTCCGCCTGGTTGAACAGGAAGGTGAAGGCGTGCTTTGCCGCGACGGGATATTTGCTCGGCCAGCCGAGAATGCCCTTGCGGATCGACATCGCATGAATGCCGAACTCGCCAAAGGCGGCGCGCTCCAGCTCGCGATACGCGGGATGATACTCGACCCACTGCACGTCGCGGCCGAAGCGGTCGCGCTGGTGCAGCACGGGGCCATGACGGTCAGCCAAGCGGGCGCATTCGTCGAGATAGGAGCCGGCGAGCTCGCCGAGACGGTCGAGATGCGGCACGAGGTGCCGAAACAGCGTCTCGGGCAGATGGATGCGCAGGAGATCGGCGAGCGCCGGATCGGCGCGATAGAAGTTCAGCCCCGTGGTATCGGGCGCCAGCAACTCCGGCCTCGCGCCGCCGGTCATCACGTCATCGCGTTTCAGGAACTGATGCATGATCGTTAAGCCCTCGTTCGTTTCCGCAAGTCTCTGATGGACTCTTCGACAGGTTGCGCCTGATGGGATACACAACAAGCAGCGGCGTGCGCCGAACCGGGAGCAGATCCATGACCAATCAGCCGACGGAGGTTTATCGCATCTTCGGGGCGGAGATGTCGCCCTATTCGGTCAAGGTGCGATCGTATCTGCGTTACAAGGGCATTCCGCATCAATGGATATTGCGCAATGCGGAAAGCGAGGCGGAGTTCGCGCGGCACGCCAAGCTGCCGATCATTCCGCTGGTGGTCGGCCCCGGCGAGGTGCCGATGCAGGATTCGACGCCGATCATCGACGCGCTGGAGCTCGACTTTCCGCAACCCACGATTCATCCCGGCGACGCGCTGACGAGCTTCATCTCGGCCTTGATCGAGGAGTTCGGCGACGAGTGGGGCAACAAGTGGATGTTCCATTATCGCTGGGCCCGTGATCTCGATCAGCGCGCCTCGGCCGGACGCATCGCCCGCATCCGCGCCCCCAGGGCGGACGAGGCCGAGTGCGGCGAAGTGGCGGATAAAGTCCGCGCCCGCATGGTCGAGCGGCTCTGGTATGTCGGCTCGAACGAGATCAACGCGCCGCAGATCGAGCAGGGCTTTGCCGAAATGCTCGACCTGCTCGAACGACATCTCTCGGTCAGGCCGTATCTGTTCGGCCACCGTCCGGCCTACGGCGATTTCGGACTGTGGGGCCAGTTCTACGAGCTGTGGACCGATCCGACCGCCGGCGCCCTGATCGAAGGCCGCGCGCCGCATGTGCTGGCCTGGATCCACCGCATGCTATGGCCGCGCGCCGAAGGCGAGTTCGAGCTGTGGCCGGAACTGTCACTGACCTTGATGCCGATCCTGACCCGCCAGGTCGGCGCGCTGTTCATGCCGTGGACGCTCGCCAACGAGCAGGCACTGGCGGGACAGCGCGACGTCTTCAGCGTGCAGCTGGGTGACTTCACGTGGACACAGAAGCCGCAGAAATATCATGCGCGCTCGTTGGCCATGCTCCGCGGCAAATACGCGTTCCTGCACGATCGAAGCCGACTCGACGTCGTGCTGGAGGAGATTGGTTGCCTCGCCGGATTGCAGCCGCGCCCCACCTGAGGGCGCGTGGCAAAAATGTGGGGACGAGCCGTAGGAAGTCGGCCGCCGGTGCATTAGCTTGATTCCTGCGGACGCTTTGGCCCAAGGACCTGCCCATGGACATCCCAGCCTACAAGATCGCCCTCATCGTCGGCGCCGGCGAAGGGCTCTCGGCCTCGCTGGCGCGGCTGTTCGCGCGCGAGAAGATCCGCGTGGCGCTGGCTGCGCGCAAGATCGAGAAGCTCGGCGCGCTCTGCAACGAGACCGGCGCCCGCGCCTACCCCTGCGATGCGACCAATCCGGAGGAAGTCGAGCGGCTGTTCGGCATCGTCGAGCGCGAGATCGGCGCGCCTGATCTCGTGGTCTACAATGCCAGCGCGCGGGCGCGCGGAGCGCTCACCGATCTCGTGCCGGCCGACGTGCAGCAGTCGATTGCCGTCAGCGCCTTCGGCGGCTTCCTGGTGGCGCAGCAGGCGGCACAGCGCATGCTGCCGAACAAGCACGGCGCCATCCTGTTCACCGGCGCCTCCGCCAGCGTGAAGGGCTACGCCCAGTCGGCGCCGTTCGCGATGGGCAAGTTCGCGCTGCGCGGCCTCGCCCAGAGCATGGCGCGCGAACTGTCGCCGCAGGGCATCCACGTCGCGCACTTCGTCATCGACGGCGGGATCAGGAGTGCGGCAAGGCAGGAGCCCGCCGAGCGCCCGGACTCGATGCTCGACCCGGACGCCATCGCTGCCAGCTATTGGAGCGTGCTGCAGCAGCCGCGCAGCGCCTGGAGCTGGGAGATCGAGCTCAGGCCGTGGGTGGAGATGTTTTGAGGCGCGGCGTAGTCATTCGATTGCCGATGCTCGCCTCAGAACGACTGTCATCGCCCGGCTTGACCGGGCGATCCAGTACGCGCAGCTCGCGGAGAGGAACGTGGACAGACCGCAGCGTATGGGATACTCCGCCTGCGCGTGGCATGACGGACGTCATATCATGAATGTGCTATGATGCGCGGCTCACGGTCCACTACTCTCAGGCCGCCGCTTGGCGATTCCGTAGACCGGTGCCTCAGCTCCTTCTCGAACCGCACCAAGGTCCAGTCATCGGGATACTGGCGAAGATCGAAGCCGGACTTCCTGGCGAGCGCAATCATCACGTCGTTGGTACGCAGTGCGTCACCCGACAGCGTGACGCCGCCGAGCGCAACCGCACGACGCTCGAGATTCGCGATCAGCGCCGGGCCGATGCCGTGGCCCTGCCAGCGGTCCTGCACCGACAGGCCGAACTCGACGCGGCCGGTATCGCGGTCGAGCGCGTAGCGCGCCTCGGCTACGATGCTCTCGACGCCGTCGTGATCCATCACGCCGATCAGGCTGTAACGGTCGTTGCGGCCGAGCGCGACGAAATCGTCGAGCACAGCCGGAGGCAGTTCGCTCAGCGCGCCGAGGAAACGCTTGTGACGCGAGCGCGGGCTCAAGGAGCGCACATAGGTCTGCAGCGCCTCGGCATCAGCCGATGTCACGAAGCGCAGCCGCACCTCCTCGCCACGCCGGGTGTGAATGGCGTTGGACGCGGCGGCGAAATCGGCAACGGCGGACGTCGGCATGACGGACTCCGGCGGAGATCAAATTGCCGGCGCCCTCCTTTGCGGAGCGGCGCCGGCGCGGCGGGACGAGTGAGGGGCTCAACCCCGCCAGAACGGCTTGTCGATCTCGGCGGCGATATCGCTACGGGACAGGCCGAGGTCGTGCAGGTCGCGCTCTGACCATTGCGCCAGCTCGTGCCGTGTGCGGTAGCGGAAGCGCCAGGCGGCGAGCAGCTCGGCCACCCCCGACCAGAAGCCGGGAGTATGATGTTTCGTCATTGACGAGGAGACGTAGAAAGACATGAAAGCCTCCTGTATCGCATTGAGCCTGCACTATCGGAGGCTTGCCTTTCATCTACAAACGACATTTACTACCGCTTCGGATGATATAACGTCATGTAAACGGGAGACCCTGAGTGACCCGGCTGCCGTCGCTGAATGGATTGCGGGCGTTCGAGGCCGCGGCGCGGCATCTGAGCTTCACCCGCGCGGCCTCCGAGCTGAACGTGACGCAGACCGCGATCAGCCATCAGATCAAGCGCTTGGAGGATGAGCTCGGGCTGCGCCTTTTCGTCCGCCAGAACCGTAGCTTGGCGTTGACGCCGCAGGCCCGCGACTATCTCCCGCTGGTGCGGGCGGCGTTCGACGATCTCCGGCTGGCGACCGAGCGGCTGGTGCGCAAGGACAACGCCAAGGTGCTGACGGTCTCCACCATCGCCTCGCTGGCCGCCAAATGGCTGCTGCCGCGGCTGACGGCATTCCAGGAAGCCCATCCCGGCATCGACGTGCGGATCACGACCTCGACCACCCTGGTCGACTTCCGCAAGGACGACGTCGACGCTGCGATCCGCTATGGCCGCGGCCACTGGCCGGGCGTTCGGGCCGAATGGCTGATGGCCGACGAGCTGTTTCCGGTGTGCAGTCCGGCGCTGCTGCAGGGCGACAAGCCGCTACGCTGTCCGGAGGACCTCGCGCATCACACGCTGCTGCAGGCGAGCGGCGGCTATGACGACGACTGGCGGCTCTGGCTGACCGCGGCGGGTCTGCCGGTGGAGATGTCGAGGCAGGGCCGGCTGAGCTTCGACCTGTCGCTGATGACCGTCCAGGCTGCGATCGACGGGCTCGGCGTCGCGATCGGCCGCACAGCCTACGTCCAGGACGACATCGCCAAGGGCCGGCTGGTGGTGCCGTTCAAGATGGCGCTGCCGAGCGACGCCGGGTTCTATCTGGTGACCCCGGAGGGACGAACCGATCCGCCGAAGCTGAAGGCGTTCCGGCAATGGCTGAAGGATGCAACGCAGCAGAAGTCGGCCGCCGGCAATTCTGTTCAGGCCTAGAGCGCCTTGAGCGCAAAGCTATTGGCCGCCAGGGCCTGGTGTGGCAGATTGTCGCACCTTTCCCCTCGGCCGGCGTAGAAATCCTCCGCACGAGCCTCTCGACGGTAGGAGTTTCCCCGCGTGTCCTCAACGTCAATCCCGCAGCCGGCTACGATCCATTCGCGCATCGGCGCGATCCTGCGCGCCACCAGCGGCAATTTCCTCGAGCAGTTCGACTTCTTCCTGTTCGGGTTCTATGCCCCGATCATCGCCAAGGCGTTCTTCCCATCGGAGAACGAGACTGCATCTCTGCTGAACGCCTATGGCGTGTTCTGGCTCGGCGCCCTGATGCGGCCGGTCGGCGCGATCGTGCTCGGTGCCTATGTCGACAAGATCGGCCGGCGCCAGGGCCTGATCGTGACGCTCGGCATCATGGCGGTCGGCACCGTTGTCATCGCGTTCTGCCCGACCTATGCGACGATCGGCATCGCGGCCCCGATCATCGTGCTGCTCGGGCGGCTGTTGCAGGGCTTCTCGGCCGGCGTCGAACTCGGCGGCGTGTCGGTCTATCTGTCCGAGATCTCCACGCCCGGCAATCGCGGCCTCTACACCTCGTTCCAGTCGTCCAGCCAGCAGGTCGCGATCTTCGTCGCGTCGGTCATCGGCTATGTGCTCAACCAGGCCATGCCGGCGGACATGGTGGCGGCCTGGGGCTGGCGCATCCCGTTCTTCATCGGTTGCCTGATCATTCCGCTGATCTTCTTCCTGCGCCGCACGCTGGAGGAGACGCCGGCCTTCCTCGCGATGAAGAAGCACCCGACCGCGCGCGAAGTATTCGCCTCGGCGCTGGAGAACTGGCGCATCGTGATCCTCGGCATGATGATCGCAGTGCTGACCACGACGATGTTCTACTTCATCACCGTCTACGGTCCCGGTTTCGGCAAGGAACTGAAGCTGTCGGCGGCGGATTCACTGCTCGTCACCCTGCTGGTCGCCGTAACCAACTTCTTATGGAATCCGGTTGGCGGCGCGGTGTCGGATCGGATCGGACGCAAGCCGGTGCTGGTGACCATCGCGGCTCTGGCGTTGCTGACCGCCTATCCCGCCTTGCACTGGCTCGCGGCGGCGCCGAGCTTCGGCAAGCTGCTCGCGGTCGAAATGCTGTTCTCGTTCTATTTCGGCGTCTACAGCGGCACCATGCTGGGCTGCCTGGTCGAGATCGTGCCTGCGCATGTCCGCACCACCTGCTTCTCGATCGCCTTTGCGCTGGCGGCCGGCCTGTTCGGCACCGCGACGCCGGCGGTCTCGACCTGGCTCATCAACAAGACCGGCGACAAGGCCTCGCCCGGCTACTGGCTGATGTGCGCCGCCGTGCTCGGTATCATCGCAGCGATGACCGTCTATCGCGGCGGCCGCCAGGCCGTCGCGGCGCGCGAGCCGGTCATTGCGTGATCGCTGCGAGGGGCAGCGCCTTCCTTGGCGCGCGCTTTCGGCGCATGATGGTGGGGAATGAACAGCAGCCGGCGGCAGCGGGTGTCGACGCTGCCGAAGGATGACCGCCATGCAGCACCTCATCGCTGTCGCCGAGAAGGTCGCGGCGCGGCTGATCGCCAACAAGCAGACCATTGCCGTTGCGGAGTCCTCCGCCGGCGGCCTGATCGCGGCGGCGCTGCTCGCGGTGCCCGGCGCCTCCGCCTATTTCCTCGGCGGCGCCGTGGTCTATACGCGCGACGCCCGCCGCGTGCTGATGGACATTCCGGACGAGGCGATGAAGGGCATTCGCTCGGCGTCAGAGCCCTATGCGGAGCTGCTGGCGCGGCAGATCAGGACACGCTTTGCGACCGATTGGGGCTTGTCGGAGACCGGCGCGGCCGGCCCGACCGGTAACCGCTATGGCGATGCGGCTGGCCATGCCTGTTTCGCGGTGGCCGGCCCCGCGACCGCTGTAGTCACCCTGGAGAGCGGCCGCAGCGACCGCTTTGCCAACATGCAGCTGTTCGCGAAAAGCGCGCTGGAGCTGTTGCTGACGAGGCTCGACCAATAAAATCGGTGTCGTCCCGGGCAAGCCCGGTGACGCAAAGCGTCAGCGGGCGCAGACCCGGGACCCATACCGCGTGATCTCGCTTGAGGCAGGCCACACGTTGAGCCCTCGGGCAAGCCAATGTCCGCCGGTGGCTATGGATCCCCGCGTTCGCGGGGATGACACTGAGTTTGGGGCAGCGCCAATGGTCTCGAAGCAGCGGCGTGATCGCCCTTGCCTCACTTCTCCCGGAACGCACGCATCAGCTGGTCGTGCAGCGGCTTCATCAGGTAGGAGATCACGGTGCGGTCGCCGGTCTGGACGAAGGCTTCGACCGGCATGCCCGGAATCAGCTTGACGTCGCCGAGCCGGGCGATCTCCTCCGGCGGCATTGAGACGCGGATGGTGTAATAGCTCTGGCCGGTGCGCTGGTCGGTGGTGACGTCGGGCGAGACGCGGCTGACGACGCCATTCAATTCCGGCGTGGTGCGCTGGTTGAAGGCGGAGAGCCGCAGCAAGGTCTTCTGGCCGACCTGCAGCTTGTCGATGTCCTGCGGATTGACCTTGGCTTCGACCTGGAGGTCGTCGCTCTGCGGCACGATCAGCATGATGGCGTCGCCCGCGGTGATGACGCCGCCCACGGTGTGGACGGTCGACTGCAGCACCATGCCGTCCTGCGGCGCGCGGATGTCGACGCGGCGCAGCTGGTCCTCGGCGGTGACCTTGCGCTCGACAAACTCGCCGATCTTGTCGGTGGTCTCGCGCAGGTCCTTGGACACCTCGCTCACCATGTCCTTGTCGACCTGGATGATCTGCAGCTCGGTCTCGCTGATCTTGCCCTTGGCCTGGGCGCGGGCCGCGATGAACTGCGCGCGCTCGCCATTGAGGCGGGCGGCGTCGCGCTCCAGGGCGGTCAGGCGCGACAGCTGCACCAGATGCTGCTCATACAGCTGGCGCACGCCATCGAGCTCCTTCTGCACCAGCGCGATCTCCTGGTCCTTGGCGCTGACCTGCGCCGAGAGGCCCTCGATCTCCTCGTTCAGCTGGGTGACGCGCTCGCGCAGCTGCGCCTTCTGCCCGACGCGGCCGTTGACGCGGACCTCGAACAGCTTGGTCTCGGAGGCGAGCAGGCTGTTGACGTCGGGATCGCTCAACCGCTGCAGCAGCTGCGGCGGGAACAGGATCTTGGCCCAGCCGCGCTGCTCCGCCTCGAGCCGGGCGGCGCGCGCCTGCAGCGCGTCGAGATTCTTGGTGACGATGGCGAGGCTCGCCTTGGTCACGGTGTCGTCGAGCCGCACCACGATGTCGCCGGACTTGACGACGTCGCCGTCACGCGCCCGGAGCTCGCCGACCACGCCGCCGGTCGGATGCTGCACCTTCTTGACGTTGGATTCGACCACGATCTGGCCCGGCGCGATCAACGCGCCGGAAATCTGCTGCGTCGCGGCCCAGCCGCCGAGCCCGCCGGCGACTGCAACGACGACGCCCATGCCGACCAGCAGGTGACGCCTTATTGACTCGCGCACGCTCTCCGGCTTGCGCGCCCTCGGAAGAGGACCAGCGACGACCTGACTGCTCATGACTTCGTCACTCCGGCCTCCGAGACGATCTTGATCGGTGCCGGCGGGCGCGGCTGCAGCACCTGCGCCAGCACCGTCTCCTTCGGACCGAAGGCCTGCGCGCGGCCGTCCTTCATGACCAGGACCTGGTCCACCGCCTCGATGCCGATCGGCCGGTGTGCGACGATGACGACGATCGCGCCGCGCGCCCGCGCCGAGCGCACCGCGCGCGACAGCGCCTCGTCGCCTTCGGTGTCGAGATTGGAGTTGGGCTCGTCGAGCACGATCAGGAACGGGTTGCCATAGAGCGCGCGCGCCAACGCCACGCGCTGCGCCTGGCCCGCCGAGAGCGCGGCGCCCTGCTCGCCGATCTCTGTATCGTAGCCGTCGCGCATCTTGATGATCATGTCGTGCACGCCGGCCTCCTTGGCGGCGGCGATGATGCCGTCAGCGGAGGCTTTCGGATCGAAGCGGCAGATGTTCTGCGCCACGGTGCCGCCGAACAGCTCGACATCCTGCGGCAGATAGCCGATGTGGCGGCCGAGCTCGTCCGTCGACCATTGGTCGAGCGCCGCGCCGTCGAGCCGGACATGGCCGCGCACCGGACGCCAGACGCCGACCAGCGCGCGGACCAGCGACGACTTGCCCGACGCGCTCGGGCCGATGATGCCAAGGCCGTTGCCGGCGGACAGCGCGAAGCTCACGTCCTGCACGATCGCCTTCTGATCGCCGGGCGCGACGATCGAGATGGCCTCGACCGAGAGCTTGCCGACCGGCGGCTGCAGCAGGGTCGGCGCCGGTCGCTGCGGCATCGTCTGCAACAGATGGCTGAGACGGCGCCAGCTCTGGCGCGCGGCAACGAAGCTCTTCCAATGCGCGATCGCGAGATCGACGGGCGCCAGCGCCCGCGCGCTCAGGATCGAGCCGGCGATGATGATGCCCGCGGTCGCCTCTTGATGGATCACGAGATAGGCGCCGACCGCGAGCACCGCGGACTGCAGCATCATGCGCAGCACCTTGGCGATGGCGCCGAGGCCGCCGGCGACGTCGCTGGCGCGCTGGTTGCCGGCGAGATATTTGTCGTTGGTCTCGCTCCAGCGCTGCATCAGCCGCCCGGTCATGCCCATCGCGACCAGCACCTCCGCGTTGCGGCGGCTTGCGGTGGCCAGATCATTGCGGCGGGCGGCAAGCCCCATCGCCTCCTTGGCCGGCGTGCGAGTGAGGAATTCGGTGATCAGCGTCAGGGTGACGAGGATGATGGCGCCGGCCAGCGCGGTGACGCCGAGCATCACGTGAAAGGCGAAGCAGATTGCCAGATACAGCGGCAGCCACGGCAGATCGAAGAACGCGCCCGGCCCCTGGCTGCCGAGAAAGCTCCTGATGTTGTCGAGGTCGCGCAACGGCTGCAGCCCTTCGTTGCGACCGCCGGCCGCCAGCGGCAACCGCACCACGGTGTCGAACACCCGCGCGTTCAGGCTCTCATCCAGGGCGGTGCCGATGCGGCCGAGAATACGGCTACGGATCATGTCGAGCGCGCCCTGAGCGGCGTAAAGCCCGGCGGCGATGATGATCAGGCCGATCAGGGTCGGCACGGACCGGCTGGGCAGCACCCGGTCGTAGACCTCGAGCATGAAGATCGAGCCGGTGAGGTACAGCAGGTTGATGATGCAGCTCATCGCCCCAACGCCGATGAAGGCGCTGCGGCAACCGCGCAAGGCATCGCTGAGCTCGGATTGCCTCACGTGAGGTGCGGCCGCCATCACCACCATCTCTTCAATTGATCAAATGAGCTGCATGACCGCCGATCAAAAGCACAAACTGGCGGCAAACAAGGCGAAATATACTGATTCCTGCGGTGAGCGTCCAACGATGCTCACTTTAGCGTAAATTAGCTATGTGCTTGGGTATGTCGCGTGGCGCAGTGCAAACGTTCAGCCGCGCCGGATCGCAAGCCCTAGAGCCGCCCGCCGGTCCGCACCAGCCGCACCACCAGCAGAAGAATGATGGCGCCGAGCGCGGAGTAGACGATTTCCGACACGAGGCCGGTCCCGATCCGGACGCCAAGCCGCGGGAAGATCAGGCTCGCGACCAAAGCGCCGAGCACGCCGATCACGATGTCGCCGACCAGCCCGAAGCCGGTGCCGCGCACGATCTTGCCCGCGAGCCAGCCTGCAACCAGGCCAACGAACAGAATGACCAGGATACCTTCGTTCGATACGTGCATGGCGCGTCCTCATCCGGCGCGGACGATCGGTCCCACGCGTGCCAGCACCTTAGCGAGGCCGCCGCGACGCTTCGACACGCGATGCACGGTTTCGGCCGGTGAGTAGCGCGTTTCGGGCGAACCGTTACGTCGCCGCCACACTTGCCGGCGCCTCGGCCAGGATACAGCGCGCCAGCCGCTGCGGCCCGAGCGCAATGTTCGGCGGCATCGCCTCCGAGCAGCGCGGCTGCGCCAGGCTGCAGCGCGGTGCGAACGAGCAGCTCCGCGGCGCCCGGTCGAGCGAGGGTGGCGTGCCGGGAATGGTCTGCAGCCGCTCGCCGCGCCTGGCACCGTGGATCGTCGAAGCCAGCAGGCCGCGCGCGTAGGGGTGCATGGGTTGGCGCACGATCTCGCGCAAGCTGCCCTGCTCCACGATCTCTCCGGCATACATCACGGCGAGGCGGTCGCAGATCTCGATCGCGACGCCGATGTCGTGGGTGACGAAGATGACGGACATGCCAAACTCGCGCTGCAGTTCGCGCAGCAGCAGCAGGATCTGGATCTGCACGGTGGCGTCGAGTGCGGTGGTGGGCTCGTCCGCCAGCAGCACTTTCGGCCGGCACGCCAGCGCCAGCGCGATCATCGCCCGCTGGCGCATGCCGCCGGACATCTCGTGCGGATAGGACTCCAGGCGACGCTTCGCCGAGGGAATCCTGACGACGTCGAGCATCTCCAGCGCCCGCGCCTGCGCTTCTGCAAAACTCTTGCCCTCGTGCCGCATGACGGTCTCGGCGATCTGCCGGCCGATGGTATAGACCGGATCGAGCGCAAGTCCCGGCTCCTGGAAGATCATCGACACGGAGCGGCCGCGAAACTGCGACAGCTCCTCGTCGTTCATCGCCAGCACGTCGCGGCCCAGCACCTTGACACTGCCGGAGATCTGCGTCCGCTTGTTCGGCAACAGCCGCATCAGCGCCCGCATGGTCACGCTCTTGCCCGAACCGGACTCGCCGAGCAGGCCGAGCACCTCGCCGTCGCCGAGCGACAGGCTGACGTCGTTCACCGCATGCACGGTGCGCTCGCCGGCGAAGCGGATGGTGAGGTTCTCGATCTCGACGAGGTTGGTCATGGCGGGTCTACTTCACCTTGCCTTCAGGAGCGCCTTGGCAGATTGCCGATCCAAACCGCCACCCTCCCCTGAAGGGGGAGGGTCGGCGCGCATGCAGCGCAGCGAAATGCGAGCCGGGGTGGGGTGAAAGCCCCTCCATTGACTCGCACTCAAACGGAGAGACCGTCACCCCACCCCGATTGCGCATTGCATGCGCAATCGACCCTCCCCCTCCAGGGGAGGGCGAGACCATCGAGCGGCATGCACAGATCTCCCTCATGGCAGCGTCGGCACCCTGGCGTGGAAATCAGTCGCGCGCTGGAAGGCGGCGCCGATGGTCAGGATCGTCGCCTCATCGAACGAGCGGCCGATCAGTTGCATGCCGACCGGAAGACCCGTCGACGTGAAGCCGGTCGGGATCGCCAGCGATGGCAGGCCGAGATAGTTCACCGGGCGGGTGAAGCGGGTGATGCGCTGGATCACGGCCTCCGCACCCGGCGCGCCGCCAACGTCGCTCTCGACGATCGAAGGTGTCACCAGCGGCGACACCGGTGCGACCACCGCATCGACGCCTGACGTCGCTGCGACATGCGCCGCCAGGGCCGCACCGCGCCAGCGCAGCGCTTCGAGATAGGTCACACCGGAAACGGCCAGCGCGTTCTGCAGCCGCATCAGCACCTGCGGGCCATAGTCCTGCGGCCGCTCGATCATCCAGCGCTTGTGGAAGGCGGCCGCCTCGACCGCGAGCACGAGCTGGCAGGCCGCGGTGAGCTGGCGCTGGTCGGGCAACTCGACCTGCACGACATCGGCCCCCTCGGTCTTCAGCACCGCAATCGTTGCATCGAGACAGCGCGCCACTTCAGGATCGAGGTCATCGACGTAGAACGCCTTGGGCACGCCGATCTTGAGACCCTTGATCGAAGCCTGGGTGGCCGCGACATAGTCCGGCACCGGCGCATCGCTCGCGGTCGGATCCTCGGGATCAGGACCAGCCATCAGCCCGAGCAGCAGCGCGCAATCCTCGGCGGTCTGAGCAAGAGGTCCGACCGTGTCGAGCGACTGCGACAGCGGCATCGCACCGGCGCGGCTGACGCGGCCCCAGGTCACCTTCAGGCCGGTCACGCCGCAGAAATTCGCGGGCATGCGGATCGAGCCGCCGGTATCGGAGCCGAGTGCCGCGAAGGTCAGGCGCGCGCCGACCGCCGAGCCAGAGCCGGACGACGAGCCGCCGGTGACGTAGCCGAGCTTCCAGGGATTGTGCACCGGACCGTAATGCGCGTTGTGGCCGGTCGGGCCATAGGCGAACTCGGCCATCTGCAAGGTGCCGAGCCGGATCGATCCGGCATCCTTCAGCCGCTGCAGCGCGGTCGACGTCGTCGTCGCCACGAAGTCGCGCCGGATCAGCGAGCCGCAGGTCGAGATGTGGCCGGCCTCGTAGTACATGTCCTTGTGGGCGAGCGGCACGCCATGCAGCGGGCCCTTCTGGCCTTCCTTGGCCAGGGCGGAATCGGCCTCGGCGGCCGCCTTCAACGCCGGCTCGGACTCGATCGCCATGAAGGCGTTCAGCTTCGGCTGCCACTGCGCGATGCGGTGCAGGCAGGAGCGCGTCACCTCGACCGAAGAGAGCTTCCTGTCCGCGATCGCCTTCGCGACGTCGGTCAGGGTCATCAAGGAAGGTTCGGTGCTCATCGGCCCACCTTCAGCGTCTGCGCCACGACGTAGCTCGCAGGCTCCAGGTCGAACGGCAGGGTGCCGGCGACCGCGGCGAAGTTGTCGAAGGCCGGTCCGATCGAGTCGGCGATGCGGGTCGCAACCTCCTTGTCGACGGGCAGCCCGGAGGCCTCCGCGATGGCACTGACTTGCTGGGGCGTGGGTCTGGTCATTCCGCTTCTCGCTGCTGGTGTCTGCCCGTCAGGCGGCCGGCGCCCGGCTGTGTCCCGAACCTGGGATCGCCATGTGGCAGGCGGCCTGATGGCCCATTGTATCCAGCTCCGTCAATCTTGGCGCGACATTCGAGCAGGGCGCTTCCGCAAACGGGCAGCGGGTGTGGAAACGGCAGCCGGCCGGCGGATCGATCGGGTTCGGCGGATCGCCCGAGAGCGGCGGCGTCTCGGTGCGCCGGTCCGGATCGGATGACGGCATCGCCGCCAGCAGCGCCCGCGTATACGGGTGCGCCGGCTTGGCCCAGACCTGCTCGACCGGACCGAGCTCGACGACCTCGCCGAGATACATCACCAATACGCGATCGGAGATGTAGTTGATGACGTTGAGGTCGTGGCTGATGAACAGATAGGTCAGGCCGAACTCGCGCTTCAGGTCCATCAGCAGGTTCAGCACCTGCGCCTCGACCGATTTGTCGAGTGCCGACACCGCCTCGTCGAGAATGACGAGCCGCGGCGACAGCGCCAGCGCCCGCGCAATGTTGACACGCTGGCGCTGGCCGCCGGAGATTTCGTGCGGATAGCGGTTGGCGAAGGTTTCGGGCCGCAGGCCGACCTTGCCGAGCAGCTCGCGGGCGAGCGAGCGCGCCGCGATGTCGGTCATGCCGTGCACCTTCGGCCCGAACGCGATCGACTCCTCGATCGTCAGCCGCGGATTGAGCGAGGCATAGGAATCCTGGAACACCATCTGCATGCCGCGACGCAGCTCGCGCAGTGACATCTCATGCCCGACCTGGCGGCCGTCGAAGATGATCTCGCCGGCATCCCGCTCCATCAGGTGCATCAAGAGCCGCGCCGTCGTCGACTTGCCGCAGCCGGATTCGCCGACGATGCCGACGGTCTCGCCCTTGCCAATGACAAACGAGACATCGTCGACCGCGCGCACCGTCTTGCGTGCGCCGAACAGGCCGCCGCGCACCGGGAAATGTTTGGTGAGACCATCGACCCGCAGCAGCGGCTGCGCCTTGCCGCCGAGGTCCTCGATCGGCTCCAGGCCGGTGACTGCCGTTGCTTCACTCATGATCATCAGCTCCGGATGTCCATGGCGCTGCGCAGGCCGTCGCTGAGCAGGTTGAAGCAGATGGAGACAGCAAAAATCATCGCGCCCGGCAGCGCCGCCACCCACGGATTGACGTAGATCGCGGTGCGGAGCGTGTTCAGCATCAGGCCCCATTCCGGCTCCGGCGGCTTGGTGCCGAGACCGAGGAACGAGAGACCCGCAGCGAGGATCATCGATACCGAGATCAGGCCGGTGGCGTAGACGAAGATCGGCCCGAGCACGTTGCCGAGCATGTGCGCGCGCATGATCGTGAACGATGAGGCACCGGAGGCCCGCGCCGCCTCGACGAAATCGCGGTTGCGCACACCCGTGGTGACGCTCTCGGCGACGCGGGTGATCTGCGGCACGAACACGATGGTCAAGGAGACGATGGAGTTGGTGATGCCGGCGCCGAGCGCGCCCGAGATCGCGATCGCCAGCAGCACCGAGGGGAAGGCGTAGAACACGTCGATGGTGCGCATGATCGCGGTGTTGACCCAGCCGCCGACATAGCCGGCGACGAGGCCGAGCAGCGTGCCGATGCCGAAGGCGAGGATCACCGGCGAGATGCCGATCAGCAGCGACAGCCGGCCGCCATAGATCAGCCGCGCCAGCATGTCGCGTCCGAGCTCGTCGGTGCCGAGCGGATAGCTCGGCGTGCCGATGTGGCGCAGGCGGCGGATCATCGAGCCCTGATAGGGATCGGCCAAATGCAGATAGGGCGCGAGCAGCGCCGACAGAAAGATCAGCATCAGGACCGTGACGCAGACCATGCTGACCTTGTCCCTGACGATGCGGCGGCCGACCGTCGCCCAATAGCCGCGCGCGTTCGCCACCGACGCGGCCTGCAGAGAGGCGTCGTTCATCGTGCTCGTGGGACTGACGCTCACCGCACTAGCCTCGCTTGATGCGCGGATCGATCGCGGCCTGCGCGATGTCGACCACGAGGTTGAGGATGACGAAGAACATCGCGAGCACCAAGATCGTGCCCTGCAAGAGCGGCAGATCGCGCTGGAAGATCGCCGAGTTCAACAACAGCCCAGAGCCGGGCCAGGAGAACACGGTCTCGATCAGGATCGAGCCGCCGAGCATGTAGCCGAGCTGCAGCCCCATGATCGCCAGCGCCGTCGGTGCGGCATTCTTCAGCACATGGCGGAACACATGGGTCTCGCGCAGCCCCTTGGCGCGCAGCGCCTCGACGAAATCCTGGCTCAGGATGTCGCCCGTCAGCGCGCGCACGGTGCGGGTGATGATGCCCATCGGGATCACCGACGTGGTGATCGCGGGCAGCACCAGGAAGCGGATATGGGCCCAGTCCCACGCCCAGGCGCCCGAGCCGGACGGACCGGCGCCGACCGCGGGCAGCCAGTTCAGCTCGACCGAGAAGATGATCACCAGGACCATGCCGAGCCAGTAATGCGGCACCGAGACGCCGGCGATCGCGATCGAGGTCGCGACCTTGTCGATCCAGGTATCGCGGAAATAGCCGGCGACGAGGCCGAAGAACAGGCCGAGCGAGAAGCCGATGATGGCGGCGGCGATTGCGAGCGTCACGGTGTTGGAGACCGCGCGCAGCACCTCGGCGAGCACGGGACGGCCGGTGGCGATGGAGTTGCCGAGGTCGCCATTGACCGCGCGCCACAGCCACAATCCGAACTGCACAGGCAGCGGCTTGTCGAAGCCATAAGCGACGCGCAGGTGCTGCGCGAGCTCCTGCGACGCGTCGGCTGGCAGCACCGCGACCAGGGGATCACCGGGCGTGATGTGAACGAGCATGAAGCAGACGAGCGCGACGCCGATGATGATCGGAATCGCATAGACCATCCGCCTGGCAGCATAAGAGAGCACGAGTCACCTGGTTTCTTCCTTCACCCATACGGGAGAAGGTGGTGATGGAAAACTCCCCTCCCCCTTGCGGGGAGGGGTCGGGGGTGGGGGTCCACGCGAAGACTGCCGCCGGAGGCCCCCCTCCCCGCCCCTCCCCCACAAGGGGGGAGGGAGCGCAACGGCGCACGTGCAGAGACTACCCCTCTATCAAGATCACGGCTCCACCGAGATCGGCGAGAAGTCGATGAACCAGCTCTTCGGCTGCACCACCCCCTTGACCTTCGGGCTCATCGCGCGCGGGCCGACGTCGTGGGCGACGTAGAGGAACGCCGCATCGTCGACCGAGGCCGCATGCAGCTCGGCGAGCGCCTTGTCGCGCTCGGTGGGATCGAAGGTCTGGCGCGCCTTCTTCACCAGCTCGTCGAACTTCGGATTGTTGATGAAGCCCCAATTGTTCGAGACCGGCGGCGCCATCGAGGACTGCAGGAAGCGCACCAGCGCGAAGAACGGATCCATCGCCGCGTAGGTGACGTTGGTGGCGTTGGCGCCGTTGGCCGAGGGATCCTTGGCGCCGCGGCGCCAGTTGGTGAACAGCGTGTTCCACTCGATGACGTCGAGCTTGACGTCGAAATAGCACTCGGCCAGCGCCTGCTGCAGATACTCGTTCATCGGCAGCGGCTGCATCTGGCCCGAGCCCGACGCCGAGGTCTGCGTCTTGACCTCGAGCTTCTTGTTCGGGCCGTAGCCGGCCTCCTGCATCAGCTTCTGTGCGGCCGCCTTATCGTACTTGATCTCGAAGGTGACATTGCCGCGCCAGGGATGGCCCTTCTCGAAGGTGCCGGTCGCCGGCACCATCAGTCCGGCGAGCAGGCCATCCTTCAGGCCTTCGCGATCGATGCAGAGATTGGCGGCCTTGCGGACGCGGATGTCGTTCCAGGGCGAGCCTTCGACGCGCGAGAACTGCCAGGGCCAGACATGCGGCTGCTCATTGGCGTAGAGCTTGAAGCCGCGCTGCTTGATCTCGGGCAGCGCATCCGGCGCCGGCGCCTCGACCCAGTCGACCTGACCCGACAGCAGCGCCGCGGTGCGCGCATTGGCTTCCGGCATCGGCAGCAGGATCATCTTGTCGGACTTCGGCACGCGCGCCTTGTCCCAATAGGCCTCGTTCTTCGCCAGCTCCAGCCGCTCGCGCGGCGTGAACTTGGTCATCTTCCATGGGCCGGTGCCCGACGCGTCCTTGGCGAAGGCGGCCCAGGCGGCTTGCGACTTCGCCTTGTCGTCGGCGCCGGTCGCGGCCTCATAGAGCTTCTGCCACTTGGTCGGGCTCGCCATGAACAGGTTGGTGAGGTTGATCGGCAGGAAGCTGTCCGGCTCCTTGGTCGTCAGCTCGACCGTGAGGTCGTCGATCTTGCGCGCAGACGCCAGCGTCGGCATGCGCGAGGCGGTGACGCCGACCTGGCTCGGATCGAATTGCGGCGCGTCCTGCTTCAGCACCTTCTCGACGTTCCACACCACGGCATCGGCGTTGAACGGCGAGCCGTCATGGAAGGTGACGCCGGGGCGCAGCTTGAACGTCCATTTGGTCTTGTCGGCATCGTCGACCTTCCATTCGGTAGCAAGGCCGGGAATGACGACGCTCGGCTTGTCCGCCGACGATAGGTCCCATCCCGTCAGCGCGTCATACATGGTGAGGCCGGTGAAGCGGTTGCCCTCGAAGCCTTGGTCGGGCTGGCCGAGCGTGCGCGGAATGTCCGCCGCAGTCATGCCGATGCGCAGCACGGATTCCGCGCTGGCTTGCGCCGGCAGCGCGAGGGCCGAGACCGTCGTCATCATGGCAGCCGCAACAGCCGCACGTTCCTTCATTGAGGTCGCAATACGCGAAAGCACGATCAACATCTCCGATCAAGCTGGCTAAATTCTGTGCATCGTTATGCAACGGCTATGCCAGCGATGCCTTCGCGCACGGCCCTGCGACGCGAGGTCACAACCGTTTGTACTCAAATGATCACGACCGGGGCTTGGCACCCGGATTGCAGGTTTCGCGGATCGAATTGATCCGATTGCCACGGAGCTTCACCCGCATGCGTATCCTCAACTCACTGCTTGCCACCGCGCTTGCGCTCGGCCTCTCTGCCGGCGCGGCGCGGGCCGAAACCGTTCTGCGCTACGGCATCTCGATGGCCGACATCCCGCTGACGACCGGCCAGCCCGATCGCGGCGCCGGCGCCTATCAGTTTACCGGCTATACGATCTATGATCCGCTGGTCGCGTGGGACATGAGCACAGCCGACAGACCGGGCAAGCTGATTCCGGGTCTCGCCAGCGAGTGGAAGGTCGACGAGGCCGACAAGACCAAGTGGCGCTTCACCCTGCGCAAGGGCGTCAAGTTCCACGACGGCAGCGACTTCAATGCCGACGCGGTGATCTGGAATCTGGACAAGGTGCTCAACGATAAGGCACCGCAGTTCGACAAGCGGCAGAGCGCGCAGGTGAAGACGCGGCTGCCGTCGGTGGCGAGCTACGCCAAGATCGACGACTCCACGGTGGAGATCACCACCAAGACGGTCGACTCCTTCTTCCCCTATCAGATGCTGTGGTTCCTGATTTCGAGCCCGGCGCAGTATGAGAAGCTCGGCAAGGACTGGGACAAGTTCGCCAGCCAGCCCTCCGGCACCGGCCCGTTCAAGCTGACCAAGCTGGTGCCGCGCGAGCTCGCCGAGCTCACGAAGAATTCCGAATATTGGAACAAGGACCGGCTGCCGAAGACGGACAAGCTGGTACTCGTGCCGATGCCGGAAGCACTGACCCGCACCAACGCGCTGCTCGCCGGCCAGGTCGATCTGATCGAGACGCCGGCGCCGGACGCCGTGCCGCAACTCAAGGCCGCCGGCATGAAGCTCGTCGACAACGTCACGCCGCATGTCTGGAACTACCATCTCAGCGTGCTGCCGGGATCGCCCTGGACCGATATCCGGCTGCGCAAGGCGCTCAACCTTGCCATCAACCGCGACGAGGTCGTCGGTCTGATGAACGGCCTCGCCAAGCCGGCCAAGGGCCAGGTCGACCCGTCGAGCCCGTGGTTCGGCAAGCCGAGCTTCGAGCTGAAATATGATGTCGCCGCCGCCAAGAAGCTGGTCGAGGAGGCCGGCTATTCGCCAGCCAAGCCGCTGAAGACGACCTTCATCATCGCGCAGGGTGGCACCGGCCAGATGCTGTCGCTGCCGATGAACGAATATCTGCAGCAGAGCTTCAAGGAGATCGGCATCGACATCGACTTCAAGGTCGTCGAGTTGGAGACGCTGTACACGCATTGGCGCAAGGGCGCGGCGGACGAGATGAACGCCGGCATCACCGCCAACAACATCGCCTATGTCACATCGGACCCGCTCTACGCGATCGTCCGCTTCTTCGCCTCCGACCAGATCGCGCCCGTTGGCGTCAACTGGGGCGGCTACAAGAACCCCAAGGTCGATGCGCTGATTGCTGAAGCCAAGCAGACGTTCGATCCGGCCAAGCAGGACGAGTTGATCGCGCAGGCGCATGCGGCTGTGGTCGACGATGCGGTGCTGGTCTGGGTCGTGCACGACACCAACCCGCACGCGCTATCGCCGAAGGTCAAGAAGTTCGTGCAGGCGCAACACTGGTTCCAGGACCTGACGACGATCGGGGCGGAATAACTGACCGGGCCGGCTGCTGTCGCGCTCGCAAAGAAAGAAGCCCGGCGTTTTGCCGGGCTTCCTCTTCAGCACGATAGCCAATATTTCATTTCCCGAAGGCGCCCGAGTCAAATTTGTAGGAGGCCTGGAGAAAGCCGCCGTACCGCTCGTAGCTGAAGGTCGTGGGCGACCCCGGGACTCCAGGAAATTGGGTGGTCCCACTGGTCGTCCGGGCGTACCAATAGCGGCCACCGACGCCGACGCTGAAATTTCTCGTCACGTCGTATGACACAACGCCCTCGAGCTGGTAGCCCCAGCCATTTCCAGATTGCGGAAGCGGATTGATGTCTGGCCGCAGCCAGTGATTGTCGAATCCGCTCAGCCGGACATAGGGCAGAACGGCGCCATCGAGGGTGACGTTCCAGTTCTGGCCGAGCTTGAAGACGCCGTTCAACCCCACACGGAGCGAATCCCAGTTCTCGGTCTTGCTGAGCACCAGCACGCCCCCCGCAACAGGATCGAGACCACAGATAAACGGATTGGTCGCGACCTGGATACATCCGTATGCGTTGACGGTTTCGTAGAAATGGTTGTAGCCGATGAAGCCGCCGACCTTGAACGCCGGCCCCCTCCAGAAATTGTAGCCGGCGTCGATCGTGCCGTACCAAAGCCTGCCGCTGTTCACGCTGCTGTCCGTATTCGAGTACGGAATGACGGCTGGCGGGAAGTCTTCGTCGTTGAGCCTGCCGCTGAAGATGTTGCCACCGCCCGCAAAGCCCTTGGCGAAGAAACCCAGACTGTGATCGGCCCTGGCGAACCCCTCGCCGGCATGGCTGTTGAGATTCTTGTAGGTCAGCAGAGAATTGGTTTGGCCAGCGACGAAAGGATCGCCCAACGTGTAGCGGGTGCGGCCCGAACTGTAGAAATAGCGGGCGCCGACCTCGAACTCCCACAGCGAGACCGGCGGAGGCGGCGCCTTGACCGGGAGATCCGCGGCCGACACCGCGCCGGCCCCGAGCACACAAGCCACAGCAGCGATGAGGCTGCCCGCAACTGGTAGAGTGAAACGCTTGATCGCACCCCGTGCCGGCCTGGCCTGCGTCAAACCAGCCGCACTCCTGTCCTCAGAAGACTGCATCGATGCCCCCCTCTGCAGCTCTTTCTATCTTGAGTAGAGACATGCTACAAGTTCGCGCAGATTCATGCAATCGACGCCACATGACACAAGTTGCTTCTTATCCCCCTGTTGCAACCTCGCAACAAACGCAATGCGCTCGACGCCTGCTCGATTGCGCTATCCTTGTACCCGTCCCGCGGACTGGAGCGCGCTATCGTTCGGTCAAGCTCGTCATCCTGTCGCTCGCATTCATCGGCAAGCTCGCGGCGGTGGACGCCCAGACATCATCCAATGGGCCTGGAAACCCCTTCGTCCCATCGTCATCGAAGCACGATCCGGGCAAGCTGCCGCGTGCCAAGCGAAGCCTCCCGCCACGGCATTCCACCCGCCCCGTCCCCGGCACGGAAGAACGCAGCAAGCGTTGCCCGCCCTATTCGGCTTATGTGGTCTGCAAGTGATGAGCATACTCATCGCGCGGGCACCGAACCTGGCAAACGAGGCCGCCGCGATCTGATGCGAACTCGGGAACGGGGCACCGGCTACTTCGTCAGCAGTGCGTACGCCCCGTTCCAATCCTCGGGCGGCGGATTGACCTGGTAGTTGCGGATGCGTGCGTCATAGAGATCATAGAGCTTGGCCAAGTCTTGTCCCTGGTCGCTCTTGCGGCCGCGCTCGATCGCGGCCAGCGCCCCTTCCCAATCGCGGCTGCGATAGCTCGCCAGCATCTCGATGGTGAGGTTGCGGAGCAACTGGAAGCGCTCGGAATACATCACGTCCTCGCGGCCGGCGATGGCGTAGATCACCTCCGGCTCGGTCTTACCCTTGACCATGATGAAGTCGAGCTCGAGAATCGCGAGCCGGTCCTTCACGGCCATCGCAGTCGCCGAGCCGACGATGATCGGAAAGCCGTACTCCTTGGTCTGGCCCTCCAGGCGCGAGGCGAGGTTTACGCTGTCGCCAAGCGCCGAATAGTTGAACTTCAGGTCGGAGCCCATGTTGCCGACCACGCCGATGCCGGTGTTGAGGCCGATTCCGACCTTGAGCGGAATGTAGACGTGGCCGCCATGCTCGGCCTCCTGCTCGCGTTCGCCGTTCACCTGATCGATCCGCTCGAGCATGTCGAGCGCCGCCTCGCAGGCATTGATCCGATGATCCTTGTCGGCGAGCGGCGCGTTCCAGAACGCCATGATGGCGTCGCCCATGTATTTGTCGACATAGCCCTTGCGGGCGATGATGGCGTTGGTCAGCGGCGTGAGGAAGCGGTTCATCAGCTGCGTCAGGCCCTGCGGATCGTGCTTGTAGCTCTCCGAGATCGTGGTGAAGCCGCGCACGTCCGAGAACATCACCGTGATCTCGCGCTCCTCGCCGCCCAGCGTCGGCGGCGATTGGGCAAGCTGCTCGACCAGCACCGGCGACAGATATTGCCCGAACACCGAGCGCATCTGCCGACGCTGGTTCTGCTCGCGGACGAAGTTCGCGAAGATCAGCGTCAGATAGATCGCCGTCGTCGACAGCATCGGATAGGTGAAGTCGATCAGCAGCCGATGCTGGGTGTAGAAGTACCAGGAGATCCCGAGCAGAGCGGCCGCGAACAGCGCCCCGACCACCACGAGTGTGACGGCGCCGAGTTGCGGCGCGAAGACGATCACGAGCAGGCCGAGAAGGAGCGCACCGAAGAACTCGGCCGGGAGTCCCCAATAGGGCGGCGTCAGAATCGCGCCGGTCAGAGCACTCTCGAGCACCTGAGCATGCACCTCGACGCCCGGCATGGCCGGAGAAATCGGCGTGGTCTTGATGTCGTTCAGGCCGGTGGCCGATGGCCCGATCAGCACCAGTTTGCCGGCGATCTTCTCCGGCGGCACCCGACCCTCCAGAACGTCAATGGCCGACACGTAGATCGATGGGTCACTCTCGGCATAATGCAGCCAGAGCTGCCCATTCGCGTCGGTCGGAATCTGTACAGCACCCAGACCAAGACCGATGATGCCACTCTTGTCAGTCCTGATCCGAATCGTATCCGTGCGGGTCGCGACCCGCAGCATCTCGAAGCTCAGGGAAGGCATGATATCCCCCTGAGCCAGCATGATCATCGGCACCCGGCGAATGATGCCATCGCGCTCCGGTTTGATGGTGAACAGGCCGCGACCAGCGGCCGCATGCTCGATCACGGGGACGTTGCGCAGCAGCCCGGGAAAATTCCACATGAATGGCGTTGCATCCTGGCTGTGGCCCAGCGTCACGATGCCTGTCACAGGCAAAGTCTTGTCGAGGCCTGCACGAGCCTCAGGACCACCGGATTCGCCGAGCACTACGCGCGACCGCTTCAGCGCGTCGGCGAGCACCTGGTCATTGGATGGCAATATCCTCAGCTTCTCGCGCGTCGGCTCGTCGAGATTTGAAAAAGTCTCGGCCGCGAGCCCGGGATTGAGCCGGTCCGGCTCGGCAAACACGACGTCGAAGGCAATTACCACGGCGCCGAGTCGGGTCAGAGTGTCGATGATCTCGGCGATCCGCGTGCGCGGCCAGGGCCACTGACCGAGCTTGGGATTCGCGAGACTCTTCTCGTCGATATCGACGATGGTCACCGGCCGCAGCGTCTTGATCCGCGGACTCAGCACCTGGAAATTATCGAAGGTCCGGACGCGCAGCTCCTGCACCAGGGCAGGGTCTGCCACACGCAACGCCGCGAAGCCGATCAGCAGCAGCAGGCAGATCATGCGCGCATAGCCGAACTTGCGCGCGAACCACCGAGGTACTGCTCTCAATCGTTTCATGCAGCATCCGATATCACGCCGAAGCCGGCGATCCGAGTCGTCCGGTTATCCGGACCGCGTTCCGCTCGGCGACGCCGCCGTCCGCATCGCGCGGCGGACGCGCGGGCTCAGACGAGGTGAAAACCGTCGTGATGCGCCTTGAACTGCTCAAGCGTCACCCCCTTGAGGGTGAGCGTATCGTGGGCTGCGTCGGTGATGATCGTGTCGTGGCCGCCATTGGCGGACTGCGCCGAGGCCACGAGCGCAGCAACGCCGGCGAACAGCGAGTGATCGATCTCGACGATGTCCTTGTTGACGTCGAAATCGCCGATCGTGGCGCTGCCGAAATGCGGGTTGAAGACGAAGGTGTCGTTGCCGTCCTTGCCGAAGATCGTCACGCCACCGCCGACATTGACGAAATTGTCGCTCTGGTCCGTGCCGTTGACCGCCGATGCACCATTGCCCGCCAAGGTGACGGTCAGTGCCTTGGTCGCCGTGCCGCCGTGGCCGTCGCTGACCTTCGCCTGATAGGTGATGGTCAGCGTGTCGCCGGAATTGAGGAAATCCAGGTTCACGTCGGCCGGATGATATGTCCAGTGCAGGACATCGGAGCCGCCATCGGAGCTCGTGCTGTCGAAGGTGATCGCGTGGGCATCGGCCAGCGCCTGGACGTGGGCATTCGAAGGCAGGCTCAGAGAGCCATTGTATTTGATCACGCCATTTTCGACCACCGAAGCGGTCAGCGTGTTGCCGACATCCCTGTCGAGCACCGTCAAGGTACCGGACATGCCGCTCGCCAATTTCACCGGCTGATCCGGGATGTAGCCCGCCGAGACGTTGTCGAGCTCGAACGCATTCTGGCTGCTGGCAAGCACCACCTTGTTGAACGGGGACAGGCCGAGGAACTCGACATAGCCGTTCGAGGCCAGCGAAGTCTGTCCGCCATTGGCGAGCAGCGGCGCGACGTCGCTGCCCGAGTAGGAGGCGACCAGCTTGTTGCCGTTGTAGAAGGAGATGCTGTTGTAGCTGTCGACCGAGCCCCAATACAGCCCGAAGCTGTTCTTGACGCTGTCGAAGGTGATGGTCTCCTGGGCGTGGCTGCCGATGCTGAG
This sequence comes from Bradyrhizobium sp. SZCCHNR2028, assembly GCF_032380995.1. NCBI lineage: Bacteria > Pseudomonadati > Pseudomonadota > Alphaproteobacteria > Hyphomicrobiales > Nitrobacteraceae > Bradyrhizobium > Bradyrhizobium sp. SZCCHNR2028. The sequence goes on from NZ_JAUHJF010000009.1 coordinate 63,985, forward strand.
ATAGTTGGTCTTGTCCACACCGTCGACCATGTAGGGCGCCGCCGACACCGGCGAGGAGCCGTGCACGATCCCCGCATTGCCGCTGGCCGTGAACTTGGCGTGCAGCGCCTCGCTGTAGAAGCTGCCGTGGCCGCGTCCGTTGTCGGAGATGTTGCCGGCCGACACGCGATCGAACGTTTCGGTCGGCAGGCCCTCGGCATTGGTGCTGGCGGTGCTTGCGAGCACCCTCGCCTGCTCGGCCAGGATGACGGTCTGGACCGTCGGGTTCGTTTCACCTGTGATGACGGGCGCATCCTCTGCGCCGTTGACCGTGATGGTGACGGGCGCATCGACCACGACGCCGTGACCGTCGTCGATCGCGACCGTGTAGGTCAGCGTGACATGCTCGTTGACGCCGAGATAGTCGAACACCTTGTCATTGGCAGCGAAGGTCCAGGCCTGCGATCCCGCACCACGGCCGGATTCTGTGAGCGCGCCGAGCGACAGCCAGCTCTTGAGTACGGACAGATCCGACGGCAGCCCGTGGTCGTTGCCGGAGGTCGCGACGCCGGTCACCTTCAAGACATGCGCATCGGTGATGTCCGCATCCTCGAAAGCGATCGCGCCGCTTACAGTGTCGAGCAGATCCGAGCCGGACATCGCCGCGCGCTCGGCGATTTCGGCCGCCTGCACCTCGCTCGTCACGACCGGCAGGTCGTTGGTCCCGGTGATGTTGACGACGATCGTCGAGGTCGCGCTCTTGCCCTGATGGTCGTCGAGCGTCACCGTGGTGGTGACCGTGACGGTCTGGCCGGCGCCGAGGAAATCGAGCGAGCCGTCGGTGATGGCATAAGTCCAGTCGACCTTGCCATCGTTGGCGTTGCCGCCCTGGCTCAAGTGCAGCGCCTGTTCCAGCGCTGCGATCTGGTCCGGAGTCAGCTGACTCGACAAATCGGTCTGCTGATCGGCCGCAGTCCAAGTCACGCTCTGCGCCCCGATCGACGCGGTTGGCCGATCGGTCAGGTCGACATCGGTGAACTTGACGCTGCCGGCGACGCTGTGCTGATCGGACGCCCCTGTTTGCGCCGCCGCTTCGGTGATTGTACCGGGCCGGCCGGAATCAGCGATCACAGGCGCCGTGTCTTCGGCCGTCAGCGTGATCAGCGTTCCGTCATGCCCGTCATTGCTGCCCGCGAAATGCAAGTCGCTGAAGTCGCCTTCGAGCGTCAGGGCAATGCTGTGTCCTTCGCCGTCGATGACGGTGAGCACGCCCGTCTCGGCATCGTAAGACGCCGTTGTCGCCTCGCTCCACTTGATCGTCTGCAGATCGATCTTGTCGTCGACGCCGAGGCCGGCGATCTTGGCGGAGAAGCCGGCATCATCGATGACGAGTTCGCTGCTCCCCTCGCTGCTGAAGTCGATCGTCTGGTCCACGTGACCATCGACCGTCAGCGTTGCGCCGGCATCGACCTTGATGATCCCGGAGCCTTCGACGTCGCCGGCGATCTCGAACTTGCCCGCCGTGATCTCGATCGTGCCATAGTTGAAGATCGTTCCGCCGATGCCGCTCAGCCCGCTCGCGGAGATCGTGCCGTAGATGTAGAGCGTGCCGTCATGACTCACCTTGGTATCGGCAAGGTCGAGGATCGCACCGAGGTCTACGGTGCAGACGCCGAAATTCAAGACGTCCATTCCGGACAGGGTCACATCGTTGCCGGCGATCTCCAGCGTGCCGACACTCCGAATTTCCAACGTGCCGCCGGTGAGCGTCGTGCTCCCGTCGAGCACCAGGATCGATTCCACCGGCATCTCACCATCCTCATCGATGATGATCTGACCGTCCGTGTTATCGATGGTAACGTTGTCGAAGGTGGTCGCAGCCGCGGTCTCGACATGCACGATGCCGTGGTTGACGAGATCGCCGCCGGTGATCGTGCTGTCCTCGATCAGCAGCAGCGCGCCGTCGTCCACCTGGACAGTGCCGCCGTTGTCGACGCTGACGCCGATCAGTGTTGCGCTCTCCTCTGCAGCGACCTGAAGCATCGAGCCGTCGCCGATGGCGATATCGACGTCGGTCAATGACGCGCTGCCCTGGACCGTCAGGATGGCCGTGATCTCCGCGAACGCGCCGGTCTCGCCGATCAGCAGCGTACCGCCCGCGACGGCGCTGCCCTCGATCGTGCTGTCGCCGTCGACGGAAATCGTCCCTTCGTTGCCGATAGCGCCGCCTGCGATACTCGTGCCGCTCAGCGAGAGTGCACCGCTCAGCGCAATGGTGATCGCGGCGGCGTTCGCATTCGTGATCGTCTCGTCTTCGAACGCATTGCCGCTACCGGACACGGCGATCGTTTCGAAATTGTCGAGCGTGCCGCCGCTCAGCGTGGCGTGGCCGGTCAGGGCTATCGTTCCGCCGGACTCGTTGGTCAGCGTGCCGCCAGTGATATCCGCATGCGACAGCGTCAGGGTCGCGGAGCCCTCGACCGTAATATTGCCACCCGCATTATCGATGCTGGTGCCGCCGTTTAGCGTAAGCTCACCATCGGCCTCGACATCGATCAGGCCGGCATTCGTGACGGCTTCGTCCGAGAGAGTGTTGCCGCTGCCGGAGACCTCGATCGAGCCGAAATTTTTCAGCTCGCCATCACTGATCGCGGCTCCGCCCTTCAGAACGAGCAGGCCGTTGGCAGGTTGTGGTGCCTCCCCGCCGCTCTCCAACGTTCCGAAGTTCTGAACGATCGGCGCGCCCTGGATGACGATGGCGCCGCCATCGATGCTGCCGCCATCCAGAGTCAGCGTCGCGCCGAGGTCGACCTCGATGAGACCGGAGCTGTCCTCATCGGCGTTCGCAACGTCACCATGCACGGTCAGCGTGCCGCCGGACAGCTCGATCATTCCGGTGTTGACGATGCCGGCGTTCGCCCCGAAGACGCCGCCGCCAGCCAGCAGCACGGTGCCGGCATTGTGCAGCTCGCTTTGCTCGAGAATCTGCGCCGAGCCGCCGACGGTGATCGTCGCACCCGATAAGTTGTAGATGCGCGAGTCGGCCTTGGCCGTCAGTGCGCCGCTGATCGTCAGCGTGCCGTTATTGTCGAGCTCCGGAACGGCGCCGCCGCCGAAATCATTCAGCGTGACCGATTTGGCGTAGGCGTAGGCGTCGTCATCGATCGTCACCGGAAAGGCCGGCGTCAGGCCGTGCAGCTGATCGGTGATGATGATGACGTCATCATCGGTGGTCGGAGCCAGGCCGGTTGCCCAGTTCGCGCCGTCGCTCCACAAATGAACCTGGCCGCCGCTGCTTTCGCCGGGCTGGGTCGTGGCGATCCAGACCACGGCCGGATCGTCGGTGCCGGTGATCGTCACCGTGATCGTCTGGGTCGACGTCGCGCCATGCGAGTCCGTCACGGTCACCGTGTAGGTGAGCGTCACCTTCTGACCCGCGGGAATGAAATCGGCGACATAGACCGGTAGGTTGGCGAAGCTCCAGTTGATCTTGCCGGTGCCGCTGCCGGTGCTGTCGGAGGCCAGGGATGCCGTCAGCGCCTGCTCGAACAGCGCCAGTGGCGCCGGCGGAATGCTGCCGCCGCCTTCAAGAACCGCGCCGGTCAGCTTGGCCGACACGCTATGGGTGTCGGTGAGGTCGACATCCTTGAACGTCAGCGTGCCGGAGGTCGGGTCCTCGGAGGTGAGCGGCCCGCCGGGCACGCTGGTGCCGCCCTCGAACGCGATGGTCGGGACGTTCGCCGTGATCTCGGGCTTGTCGTTGGTGCCGGTCACCGTGATCGTGATCGGCACCTCGGTATACTCGTTCGACGGCGCGAAATTGTTGTCGACGCGCACGACGTAGGTCAACGTCAGCGTCTCGCCCGCGGCCAGAAAGTCGAAGTAGTTGTCGGGAACACTGTAGCTCAGCATTGCCGAGCCGAAATTCTTGTTGGTCGGATCCGGCACCACCGTGATCTTCACGGCCGTCGCCATGACATCCTGCAACTGCAGGGCGTTCAGCGATGCCGTGACGTCGGCCTGCTGCGCGCTCTTGAACGCATAGGACTTGAAACTCACCGAGACAGTCGGCCGGTCGATGTTATTGACGTCGAGGAAATTGACGCGGGTGAGGACGGTGTCGAGGTCGGCGCCGTTGCCCGTCTGACCGGTCCGCTCGGCCAGACCGAAGGTCGTGGTCAGCCGGCCGCCGGCGTCGAGAATCCTGACCTCCGGCGCACCCGGAATGTGCGACAGCTGCTCGGACGTCGAGCTCGTCGTGGGTGTCGAGCCCGTATTGTCGGTCACCTGATAGGTCGGCGTCGCGCTGGTGCCATTGGGCAAGGTCAACGGCGTCAGCGTCTGCGGCACCCCGATGTCGGTGAAATGGGTTGTCGACTTCGGATTGGTGTTGTCGGTGAACTTCAGCGTGAAGACGTCGTTGATGAGCTTCTGGATGTCCGGCGTGAGCGGCACAGCGCTCTGATTCACGATTCCGTTGCTGATCTGGATCTGCTGTCCGGCCTGATTCACCACAGCGATCGGCTGCAGCGTCGTCTTGTCGAACAGCACGTAGGAGCCGGTGCGGCCATCGGGCTCGACCAGCACCTGGAACTTGGCATCGGGCAGACCGCCCTGCCCCGGCACCGTGAAGTCGATCTCGACCAGCACGGCGGTGCCGCGAATGCCCATGGTCGCCACGGGCGTGTCGACCTTCATGTCGCCGTGCTTGGCGGTCTCGCCGGCCACGAACGAGATCGTGCCGGCAACGAGGCTGATCAGCGAGGAATTGTTCGACCCGTTGGGGTCGTACACCATTTCATTCAGCACCATCCGCGCATTGGACGACAGGCCGAACACGGTGCCGTCGATGAAGGTGATGCCGAGCGTCGAATCCGAGCCGGACTGGACCACGTCGCCCTTCTCGACGTTGTCGCCGTTGTGAAGGAGGATCGAAACGCCGTTGCGGATGACGGTCGCGGTGCCCTGCAGCTTGGTCACATGGCCGATGACCTTGCTCACGCTCGCAGCCGCCCCGGCTTGGCTGACCTGCACCGCGCCGGAGAGCGCATTGACGAGGTCGCCGGTCAGATGCGCGCCGTCCGGCGAGGCCAGCGGCGCGCGTTTCTCGCCCTTAAAATAGTCCGGCAGCACCATCTCGCGCCCATCGGACGAGAGGATCAGGTCGAGGCCAGACCGCTTGAAATCGGCATTGAACAGAAAATGCGCGTCCGGAACGACGATGGCGTCCGTCGGCGCATGGGCATGCGGGGCCTCCAGCCGCACGTGGCCATGCGAGGAGGCGCCCCGGCCTTCGGAGAAAAGCGCGGCGTCAGAATTGCCAGCGTAATTCACGGGGCCACCGACTATGGTTAATGAATACATAAGAATGAGTGTTCAAGGCGTGCATATCACTGGCAAGTGTCTGGCGGAACCACCTTCAGCTTGTGCTTCAGGTGGCCAAAAACGGCGGCTTCCGCGGGATCGCTACGATGTTGTCGAGTTTCTGCCCTCTTTAAAGCTGACCCCGGCCGAGACATGCCAAGTCAAAATTCACCTCGTTTCAGAAAGCCAAAGTATTTGTAAGTATTCATAGACCATCAAATACCTTTGCCGACATCAACATCCGCACCGGCTTACCCCTGACAACGGATTTCAAGTGGAGGACTGCGGGTGGGAGAACAAGAATCGACGAATTGCATCAATTTGGCAGGAGCTGCGGCTGAGTTCGAAGCACAACTTCACCGCGAGCCCTCCTGACCTTCGCGACCCTCGCTCAGCTTTCGCTAGGATTTGTCGCATCGGAGCAACACAACGTTCAGCGTAAATCCTGCGATTTGGTCGCCGGATTGCCGGTTTTAAGCAGAGGCCAAACCTCCGCACCCATGCTGACCCCCAACAAGCATCCGGTTCCGTCAGGCGCTGCGTCGCGCCGGCCGAGATCCGGGCACGGGGCGTCACATGAATTTTCTCGCGCTGATGCGCGCATCGCTGGCGGCCGCGGCCGCCAGCGCCGCCATGTGGATCGGCAGCCCAGCGAGCGCCGGTCCTGTCGCGCAGCCATTGGGGCTTGCAGCCGCCATCGAGGATACGGCGGAGCCATTCGGCCTGCCGCGGGTCGGCCTGGAGGCCGGCGCGTTGCGCGACAAGTGGTTGGCGCTCGCGCGCAAGCTCGAAGACGAGCGCGTGCAGCTTGCGCTGTGCGACGGCGACCGCGAGCGCTGCGTCTCCCCCGCCGCCCTCAGCCTGCTGGCGATCATCGATCAGGGCCGTCTCCGCGCGGGACGGGCCAGGCTCGGCGAGATCAATCGCGCGGTCAATCTGGCCATCCGGCCGGCCAGTGATCTCGCTCAATATGGCCAGATGGACGTGTGGGCCTCCCCTCTCACTACGTTCGAACGCCGTGCCGGCGACTGCGAGGACTACGCGATCGCCAAGTTCGTCGCACTTCGGATGGCTGGCATTGCCTCCGACGATCTGCGGATCGTGATCCTGCACGATGTCGTCCGGGGCGAGGATCATGCCGTCGCGGCGGCGCGCCTCGACGGGCATTGGCTCATGCTCGACAATCAGCGCATGGCGATGATCCAGGACAGCGATGCGCGGCAGGTGCGGCCGTTGTTCGTGATCGACGAGACCGGCATCTCCCGGTATCAGGCCTTGCCCCTGATGGCGGAGGTCCGAGCGTTGTCGCCTGAGGGGACGGCTTCCGTGAACCATTGACGATCGCCGCATCGTTGCCGCGCGCCCACAACTTGAGACGTGGCCGGGAGTTCGCGGGACGAGCACGGCAGGAATGCGGACGGTGCGCCGACGGAACCGGCCGGCGCCGAAGGACACGATGCGGCGGCTCGTTCACCGCGCCGCAACGAGTTGCATCCACATTGCAGACGCGAACCGATCGAGGCGATAGTGCCGTCATGACCCCAGGCAGCCCCGCCCTCGCCGTGCGAGGATTGACGAAGTGTTTCGAGCGGCCGGCGGTCGATGCACTCGACCTCGTGGTGCGCTCGGGCGAATTCTATGCACTGGTCGGCCCGAACGGCGCCGGCAAGACGACGACGCTGCGCATGGTCGCGGGCCTGCTGCGCCCGGATGCCGGGCGGATCGAGATCTTCGGCATCGATGCGCTGCGCGACCCGATCGCGGCCAAGCAGGTGATGGCCTGGGTCTCCGACGAGCCCATGATCTACGACAAGCTCACGCCGCTCGAATATCTCGAGTTCGTCGCCGGACTGTGGGGCATCGATCCCGCGACCTCGAGTAACGCGGCAACCGAACTTCTGGTCTCGCTCGGGCTGGAGCCGCATCTGCACGAGCGCTGCGAAGGCTTTTCCAAGGGCATGCGCCAGAAGGTGGCGCTCGCCGGCGCGCTGATCCACGACCCGCGGCTGATCATCCTGGACGAGCCGCTGACGGGCCTGGACGCGGTGTCGGCGCGGCACGTCAAGGGCCTGCTCGCCGAGCGCGTCCGCCGCGGCGGCACGGTGATCATGACCACGCACATTCTCGAAGTCGCCGAGCGCATGGCCGACCGGATCGGGGTCATCGCCGCCGGGCGCGTCGTCGCCGAAGGCACTCTGGCCGAGCTGCGCCAGCAGAACGGTCGCACCGACACCAGCCTGGAGGAGCTGTTCATCGCGCTGGTCGACGTCGAGTCCGCGGCATGACGCGGGCGGCGACGCTCGCCTGGTTCGCCCGTCACGAGCTCAGGCTCGCCTGGCGGGAATGGCTCGGCATGATCACGGCCGGCAGGCGCCGCCGCACGCGGGCCGCCGTCATCGGTCTCGTGCTGTTCGGCGCCCTCATGCATCTGCCGGCCTGGATCGTGGTCGGTCGCTACGCCGATCTCGAGCTGCCGCTCGACAAGACCGCGCTGATCGTCATCACCGCGACCATCATGCTGTCCTGGGCGCTGATGCTGTCGCAGGCGATCGAATCCGTCACCCGCGTGTTCTACGCGCGCGCCGACCTCGATCTCATCATGTCGTCGCCGGTGCGGTTGGCCGAGATCTTTTCGGTCCGGATCGCGGCCATCGCGCTCTCCGTGACCAGCATGGCGCTGCTGCTCGCGACACCGTTCGTCGACGTGCTGCTGATCGAGGGCGGCGCACGCTGGCTCGCGGCGTTCGTCGTGGTCGCGGCCGTCGGCCTGTCGGCGGCGGCGATCGCCATTGCCATCACGATCGTCCTGTTCCGCCTGATCGGCCCGGCGCGAACGCGGCTGGTCGCCCAGATCCTGGCCGCCGTGATCGGCGCCGGCTTCGTCATCGTGCTGCAGATCGCCGCGATCGTGTCCTACGGCACGCTGTCGCGCTTCGCCGTGCTCACCTCGGATGCCGCAGCCGCCATCGCGCCCGATCCCGACAGCATCCTTTGGCTGCCGGCCCGCGCGGCGCTCGGCGACGGCCAGGCGCTGCTGATCCTGCTGGCCGCAGGCCTGCTGTTGCTCGGCGTCGTCATGATGGTGTTCTCGCCGCGCTTCGCCGACACCGCGATCAGCGCCGCGGCCCAGGGCATCTCCAGCCGCGCCGGCGCACGCGTCAGGTCGTTTCGGGGCGGCTCGCGGCAGCAGGCGCTGCGGCGCAAGGAGTTCATGCTGCTGCGGCGCGATCCCTGGCTGATCTCGCAGACGCTGATGCAACTGCTCTATCTGGTGCCTCCGGCGCTGCTGCTGTGGCGCAGCTACTCCGACAGCTCGCAGGCGGTGTTCCTGATCACGCCGGTCGTCGTGATGGCGGCGGGCCAGCTCGCGGGCGGCCTCGCCTGGCTCACCATCTCCGGCGAGGACGCGCCCGAACTGGTGGCGACGGCGCCGCTGCCGGCGACGCGCATCGTGCGCGCCAAGGTCGAGGTCGTGCTGATCACGATCGCGGTGATCTTCGCGCCTCTCGTGCTCGCGCTCGGCTGGGTCGCGCCGGCGCAGGCGGTGATCACGGCCGTTGCCGTTCTGGTCGCGACCGTCTCCTCCACGGCCATCCAGCTCTGGTTCCGGATCCAGGCGCGGCGCAGCCAGTTCCGCCGCCGCCAGACGTCGTCGCGGCTGGCGACCTTTGCCGAGGCGTTCTCCTCGATCGGCTGGGCGGCGACCGCTGCACTGGCGCTCGCGCTGCCCCAGGCTGCCATCGTCTGCGGCCTGATGACCGCGGGCCTCTTGCTCGCAGCCTGGAAGCTGAGGCCGGCACGAACCTGAAGCGTTCAGCGCAGCACCTCCATCACGGCGGCGGCGAACGCCGCCGGCTCTTCCTGCGGCAAATTGTGGCCGGCCCGCGCGATCACGCGATGGCCGATCCGGTTGCTGAACTTCGCAGCATGCGCCTGACCGTCCGTTGCCGGGATCACGCCGTCGGTGTCGCCATCGAGCGTGATCGTGGGCACGGTGATGACGGGCTGGCTCGCCAATCGCCGCTCCAGCTCCCGATAGCGCGGATCCCCATCGGCCAGCCCGTAGCGATGGCGATAGCTGTGGATCACGACGTCGACGTGATCGGGATTGTCGAACGCCCCCGCCCCGCGCGCGAAGGTCGCGTCGTCGAAGCGCCAGTGCGGCGACCATTGCTGCCACAGCAGCCGGGCGATCTCGGCGCGGTTGGCGGCAAGCCCGGCGCGGCCGCGCTCGGTCTGGAAGTACCATTGATACCAGAACGCGAACTCGCGCGGCACCGGCGCCGGCTCCAATGCCCGCGCAATGTCCTGGATCAGGTAGCCGTTCACGGAGACCAGGCCCGTGCAGCGCTCGGGCCACAGCGCCGCGCCGACGCAAGCCGCGCGGCCCCCCCAATCATAGCCGGCGAACACCGCGCGCGGGATCGCCAGCGCATCCATCAGCGCGATCAGGTCGGCGCCAATCGCAGCCTGCTGCCCCGAGCGCGGCGTCGATGCGTCGCGGAACCGCGTCGGGCCATAGCCGCGCACATAGGGGACGATGACGCGGCAGCCATGAGCTGCAAGGCGCGGCGCGACCTCGACGTAGGAGTGGATGTCGTAGGGATAGCCGTGCAGCAGGATGACGACGGGGCCGTCGGCCGGCCCGCTCTCGAAATAGGCGATGCGGAGCACGCCTGCATCGATCTCCCGCAGCGGCCGCAACACCCGATCCGTCATGCCATCCTCCCGCATCGTTGCGCCGCCCTGTCCAGCCGGACGTCGCGCCGAGGATAGTTCTGATCCGGATTCCTCGCTACACTCGCACGCGCTGTTGAAGAGGAACCGCCATGCTGCGCCCGCTGGTCTCGCTGCTTGCCGTCCTGGTCTCGTTCGCATCGCCCGCGGTGGCGCAATCGGGGCCGCGCACCAGCGAGTGCCTGGCGATGGCCAGCGCACCGCCGCGCGCCACGCCTGTCAGCTTGCGCCGGGCGGCGGCGGCCGGCAACGAGGTGACGATCACCTATGCCGGCCACTCGACCTACTTCATCGACACGCCGATGGGCATCCGCATCGCCACCGACTACAGCGGCGCTTATCAAGTCGGACGGCTGCCCGACGTGATCACCATGAACCGGGCGCACTCGACGCATTACACGCTGGCGCCCGATCCGCGCATCCCACACGTGCTGCGCGGCTGGGGCGACGACGGCAAGCCGGCCCAGATATTCGAGCGGATCGGCGACGTGCTGATCCGCAACATCACCACCGACATCCGCCGCTACTTCAGCGATTCCATCGGCATCGACATGATCAAGGACGGCAACTCGATCTTCATCTTCGAGGTCGCCGGCCTCTGCATCGGCCATCTCGGCCATTTGCACGTCAAGCTCGACGAGACGCATTTCGCCGCAATCGGCCGGCTCGACGTGGTGATGGTGCCGATCGACGGCACCTACACGATGTCGCTCGACGGCATCTCGGAGATCACCAAGCGGCTGCGCGCCTCCGTGGTGCTGCCGATGCACCGCTTCGCGACGCCGCTCGACGAGTTCATGCGCAAGATCGGCCAGCAGTTCGAGATCGACCGCCGCGCCGAGCGCAGCTTGAAGATGTCGCGCGAGCTGCTGCCACAGGTCCCGACCGTGATCATCCTCGACGGGGTCTAGAGCATGATCCGGAAAAGTGGAGGCCGGTTTTCCGAGAAGATCATGCTCAGGACAATATGAGCTCAGGCGCCCGCGAGGCTGGTGCCGCGGCGGCCTTCCGGCGTCAGGAACATGCGCTTGAGCTTGTTGATCACGCGCACCGCGAGGCCGAGCAGGTAGGGCTGCGTCTTCAGGCAGAAGGCGAGCTTCTTGACGTGGCCCTCGACATGCCATTTGGCATGGGCGCCGTCGCGGAAGAAGATCACGTCGCCCGGCCCATAGCGCTTCGCCGGCATGCCCTCGCTCTCCAGCACGATCGCGCCTTCGAGGATCAGGATCGTCTCGTCGAAATCGTAGTACCAGTTGAACTTGCCCTCGGTGCAATGCCAGACGATGGTCGAGCCCAGCCCGTCGCTGCTGCGTGCGATGGTGCAGGAGGTCGCGGTCGGACTGCCCTCGATGATCCAGGACGGCTCGATCGGAGCGGGCGCCAGGTCGACGGCGAGATTGGCGGTTTCGATCAAGGACGGGGACATCTTGGACCTCAAATGCATCGGATTGAAATGACCGGCTGAACGGCGGCGTGAGCCCGCGACCGTAGCCGATTGCACCTAATGGCTGCTTTCCGAAGTCGTTAAGATTTGAACCGATCGCCGCGACCAGCCGTCGCATCACAAACACGCAAGCGCTATAAACTCCACGCGAACGCCGCAATTTGTTCGCGGCCTCGCCAAACCTGCTGATCTACTGTTTGACCGCACTGCAAGATGCGGACAGGCTTCCCGCTGGTCGCCCTGCCCATCCTGAGTTGTGCCGTCGCCTTTAAAGATTTGCCGCCTTCGCAGAGATAAGGATTTCCCAGGATGCGCCGACTGAGCCTCGCACTCGCCCTCACGCTGTCCGCCGCCACCCTTGCAACCGCCAGCCTCGTCATGGCGGGCGAAACGCCCGCCCCCGACAACGCCAAGGCCTACTTCATCAACCTGAAGGACGGCGACACCGTCTCCTCGCCGGTCCTGATCCGCTTCGGCCTGTCCGGCATGGGCGTTGCCCCGTCCGGCACCGAGGCCCCCAACACCGGCCACCACCACCTGCTGATCGACGCGCCCGCTCTCGAGGGCGACTCGCTCAACGAGGCGATCCCGGTCGATGCCGGCCACGTGCATTTCGGCAAGGGCCAGACCGAAGCCTCGGTCAATCTCACGCCGGGCAAGCACACCTTGCAGCTCGTGCTCGGCGACTGGAGCCACATCCCGCACAACAAGCCGGTCATGTCGGAGCGGATCACGATCGACGTGCAGGCCACCACCGGCAGCGCCAAGCAGTAGGCACGTTCGGCCGACGACGACACCGCCGCGAGCATCGCTCGCGGCTCGTTTCGGGCCGGTGCACGCGTGACGCCGGCCCGTCATGCGTCAGGCCCACTCGCCCTTGCGGAACACCGGCACGCGACGACCATCTTCATGGAGGCCGTCGATGTCGGTGTCGGCCGCGCCGATCATCCAGTCGATGTGGATCAGGCTTCGGTTGCCGCCCTGGGCGGCGATCTGCTCCGGCGACAGCGAGGTGCCGTTGATGAAGCATTTCGAGTAGCACTGGCCGAGCGCGATGTGCGAGGCGGCGTTCTCGTCGAACAGCGTGTTGTAGAACAACAGGCCGCTCTTGGAGATCGGCGAGGAGTGCGGCACCAGCGCGACCTCGCCGAGCCGGCGCGCGCCCTCGTCGGTGTCGAGCACCTTGTTCAGGACCTCCTCGCCCTTCGAGGCCCTGGCCTCGACGATGCGGCCCTCCTCGAACCTGACCTGGATGTTGTCGATCAGCGTGCCCTGATAGGACAGCGGCTTGGAGCTGACGACGTGACCCGACACACGGCGGCAATGCGGCGTCGTGAACACTTCCTCGGTCGGAATGTTGGCATTGCAGGTGATGCCGTTCTTGGCGGTCGAGGCGCCGCCCTCCCATTCGTGGTCGTCGGCGAGACCGATCGTCAGGTCCATGCCGGGTCCGGTGTAATGCAGCGCGCTGAAGCGCTGGCCGTTGAGCCACCCGGTGCGCTCGCGCAGCACCGCGTTGTGGCGCTCCCAGGCGGACACGGCATCCTCGCGATCGACGCGCGACGCGGCGAAGATCGCATCGGCGAGCTTCGCCACCGCGACCTCCTCTGGCACGTCCGGGAAAACCAGCTTGGCCCAGGACGGGCTCGGATAGGCGATGATGTTCCAGTTGGTCTCGAAATTGGTGATCTTCTCCAGCGCCGGCTGGTAGGCCTTGGAGTTCGCCTTGCTGGCACGTGCCACCTTGGCCGGATCCTGTCCCGACAGCAGCATCGGATTGTCGCCGACGATGGCGAGCCGCGCCGTATTCTCAGAGAATGCCTTGGCCATGCCCTGGTAGAGCCAGTCGGCGGCGCGATCGAAGCTGTTGTCATGACCGAAACGGTAGCGCGCCAGGGTCAGCTCCTCGTCGGAGAAGAACGAGGTCACGATTCCCGCACCGGCCTTGTAGGCGTGCTCGGCGACCTTGCGCACCAGCGGCAGCGCCACCGACGGCGCGGTCAGCAGCAGATCCTGACCCGGCTGCAATTGCAGGCCAACCTTCACCGCCACCTCGGCCAGGCGGTCGAGCTTGACGGGATCGATGGCGGCATCGAAGTTGCGCGGATGTGCGGTCATCAGGGTATCCAGTTCCGTTTCTTTGCGGTGTTGAAGAGATAGGCCAATCGAGAAGGGGGTCAATGGGAAAGGGGCTTCCGTGCGGCGTTGTCATCGCTCGCCGTATCCTCCGCTGTCATCCCGGCGAACGCCGGGATCCATACTCCGCGGTGTCTGTGATGATACGCGGCTGTGGCTCCAGCTCGGTCCAGCGCAGGCTTCGGTGTTTATGGGTCCCCGCTTTCGCGGGGACGACACGGGAGTATTCGGTGGCCTGTCACCTTATCACTGCGTCATCACTGCGCGGGATGGCCACGAAGTTTGCGGGCATGGCAGCTCATCCTCGCACCCGCTTTCGCGTCCGAGTATTGCTCTTGCAGTCACCCTCTCCAAAGCGAGGGTGCAGGGAAGGCCGGACCTCGACTGAGGCCCGTGGCCCGCCTGCTCAAAAAATGCAGGCGGCAGGTACCACAGGTCCAGCCGGACGATCCGGCCCTCCCTGCGCGATGGCTTTAACGGCTGCTTCGCATTCTCCCCGGTGCGCCGGGCTTTCTGGTCACCGTCACCCACGCGGCGCCGTTGGCGCCGGCGCAGGCTTGATACTGGCATCGGAGTATCAGGACCACGCGACTTGACCGTGCGAGCCGATGTTGTTCGTCCGCGCGAATGACCACGCTGCAAACCGGCCCGCCCATCACATCCCACCTCCACGCTTCGTGACGACCGCGCAGCGCCCCTCGTCGATGAGGCGGGACAGCGACAAACAATCATGATTTTCCGAAATTGCCAAGCGGGATATTTTTCTGCCGGGACTGGACAGCCCAAATCAGCCTGAACTTGCTCGTGAAATCGGATTCCGGACGCAGCGGCGATCGGGCGTATCTGACGCCTCGACAGGCTTGTCCGATCTCGGCACGAGGGACATGAGTCGCCCGACGAGCGGCATTCTTGATCGCGTCAGTCCTCGACGCGCAGCCCATCACCATCGACGTACCAGTCGGCGCGGGACGCCCAATGCACGTGGCGATCGGGAACGGCGCCGAGCGGCTCATCGAAGCCTCCGGCGGGAATGATCGCCTCGCGGCCGCTGCGCGTCAGATGTGGCATCGGGCTGCCGCAAGTGCTGCAGAAGGCGGTGGCGAAACTGCGCGCCCGGGGCAAGTCGAACCGCGTGACGTTCGCCTCGCCACGCAGCCAGCGCAGCGCCGCCGCCTTGACGATGACCTCACAGGAGTGCGCCGTGCCGCTGGCCTTGCGACAGCGCGAGCAATGGCAATTGAGGAATTTGTCGAACGGCCCGTCGACCTCGAAGCCGACCTGGCCGCAGAGGCAGCTGCCGCGGAACGTGATCATGACGATCTCCTGTCGTGGTCTGGAACGGAATGTCCAAGAGCGCCGCACGCGTGGAGGATGTTACTTGTCCTGATTGCTTATCCTGATTGCATCCTTGCAGCTATCAGGACGACTGAAGGCCAGCCGCGGTCGCCGCGCTGTTAGTAGGTAGTCTAAACTTCCCAAAGCGGAACATTCATTTGTTGTGAGTCATCCTCGACGTCGAGAGTCAATCATTCCGAATGATTTGGAACCAGTCTGAGCGGGCAGCGCCGTCCCGCATTTGCATGGCTCAGGGGCGATTCGGTCACCTTGAGGACATGTTTGGACGTTGATTGGCGCGCGGCAGGGGGATTTCACAGCGTACAGGAGTCCTCCGAATGTACCGCGTTGTTATTGTCGTCGCCGCATTGCTGGCTCTCTCCGTTCAAGCCGAGGCGCGTCCTCGTCACCATCATCATCACTACTCGCACCGTCACCACTCCTACATGAACGCGATGGCCTCGATTCCCGGCGAAGGTCGCGTCGTCGGCGGCCGCCCATCGGGATGTCCGCATGCCTTTTGCGGCTGCGAAGCGTCGCTCTACACGTTCGGCCGGGTCGTTCCCGAGCTGAATCTGGCATCGAACTGGCGTCGCTTTCCGCGCGCAGCTCCCGCACCGGGAATGGCTGCCGTCCGGTCCGGCCACGTCATGATCCTGCAGCAGCAGGTCGCCGGCAACATCTGGTATGTGCATGACGGCAATTCCGGCGGCCACGTCACCCGCGAACATCCCCGCTCGATCGCCGGCTACACGATCGTGAACCCGAATGGCGGTTCCGCGATGTTCGGCGCGGCGGCTCGTGTCACGCGCGAGGCCCGTGCGCCGAGCTACCAGCGGCTCGCCCGCAACACGCGGCCGGACGGCTGGATGGCCAGCGCGGCGCCGATGGCCTTCAACTAGGTCCTTGATAGCTTCGCGACGCGGCCTGCGGCATCCGGATCGAATGCTGCAGGCCGCGTCGTCTAGCCTGCGCGCGCGTCCGCTGGCAGCACCAGTAACAAGCGGAACCGTTCACAGCGCGCCAAGGGCGGGCGCCAGGATCACACAGGCCAGCAGCGCCAGGGCCGCAGCGCTGCAGCGATAGCCGAGCGACGCCGGCACGACATGCCCGAGGCCGCAGCGCAGCGTCGCGCCGAGCACGATCCAGGCTCCTCCGATCGTCGCAGTCGAGAGTCCGAGCACGACCAAGAACGGCCATAGGCTCGCCGCATCGCCTTCCAGCGGCAGCAAGGTGAAAGCGAAGATGATGGCCTTTGGATTGAACAGCGTCGTGATGAACACGCCGCGCAGGGTGACCGGCGCCGCATCGCTTGCGCTGCTGCTGCTGCCGTGGCGCCAGAGCGCGGCAGCGAGGTGCAGCAGATAGAGCACGACCACGACACGGAGAGCCTGTCCGACCAGCGGCGCGGTCGCGACGAGCGGACCGAGCGTGATGCGCAGCGTCGCGATCGCGAGCAGATAGCCGGCAAGCTCGGCGAGCAGCAGATGAACGGAGGCGCGCACGCCACGACTCGCACCGGCAGTGGCGAGCAGCGTGTTCGTTGGGCCGGGCGTAACGAGCAGCGCTGCGCCCGCCGCACCGAAGGTCAGGATATCCATGACCGCATCAAGCACGCGCGCCATGCGCTGGCCTTGACGAGCGTCAACGTCCGGCGCCGCGGGCTGCGGTCCCGTTTTCCGGAACGGCTCGTATGTCGGCTTCATTGTGGACGGTGGTCGGCCGCGCCGCATGATAGGATCGTATGGCAGCATGCAGGGCGACTGATTGACTTGGCTCTCGTGCAAACTAAGGTTCGCGGCGCCGGAAGTGGAACAGCGCCTGATCATCGCACCGTTCGAACGCGTAGCATCGATGGTCGGCGCGCAAGGATCGGAAGACAGATGACGTTGGCGATGAGCTGGGACGAGTGGGCCCGGCATGATGGCATGGCGCTGGCGGCGCGCGTTCGCAGCGGCGAGCTGACGGCGGCGGAGCTGGCAAGGCAGGCCGCCGAGGCAATCGCAAAAGTCGATCCCGCGCTGTCCGGCGTGGTCGAAGTCTTCGCCGATGCCGTGGAAGATCCGGGCAAGGCAGGCGCCAATCTCGCAGGCCCCTTCGCCGGCCTGCCGTTCCTGATGAAGGATCTCGGGCCGACCATGGCCGGACGGCTGCAGGAGCAGGGCTCGCTGTTCATGCGCGGCAACCGACCCGCCGCCGACACGCACCTGACGGCGAAGATGCGCAAGGCCGGCCTCAATCTGATGGGCCGCACCACGACGCCGGAGTTCGGCGTCTGCAGCTCGGCCGAGAACCCGGCCGTCTACGTCACGCGCAACCCCTGGAATACCGACTATACCACCTGCGGCTCGTCGGCCGGGAGTGCGGCAATGGTCGCCGCCGGCGTGGTGCCGATCGCGCATGCGACCGACGGCGGCGGCTCGATCCGCATTCCCGCCGGCGTCAACGGCAATATCGGGCTGAAGGTCTCGCGCGGCGTGTTTTCGATCGCGCCGCATCTGTCGGATCTAAGCGGCCTGGTCTCGATCCAGGGCTGCCAGTCGCGCAGCGTGCGCGACACCGCGGCATTCGTCGATCATTGCCGCGGCGGCGCGCCCGGCGAGTTCATGCCGTATTGGACCACGCCGGAGCCCTATGTCGAGCTGATCAAGCGCGATCCCGGCAAGCTGAGGATTGCGCTGTCGCATCAATGGGGCGACTACCGCGCAACGCCGCATATTGCTTCAGAGCTGGAGCGTGTGGGCAAATTCCTCGAAGGCCTCGGCCACCACGTCGGCTACGCGCTGCCCGACGTCGATTACCGCCAGGCGTTCGCGGCCCAGACCACCTGCTACATCTCGAACTTCGCGATCGTCATCAACAACCTGCTCGCATCACGCAAGCTCGAGCGGCCGCCAGCCGACCTGATCGAGCCGATCAACATCCGGATCTGGGAAGCGGGCAAGGGCACCAGCTTCGCCGAGCGTGCGGCGATGCAGGCGGTGTTCAATACGACGTCGCGCGCCTTCGGCGCGTTCTTCGAGGACTGGGACATCATCCTGACGCCGGTCACGGCACTGCCGACGCCGAAGATCGGCACCACCGAATACCTGACCATCAGCGACAATCCCGACGTGCTCGACTGGTTCGAGAATCTGTGGCGCAACTTCGCGTTCACGCCGCTCGCCAATCTCTGCGGCGTCCCGGCGATCTCGCTGCCGCTCGCCACCAATGAGCACGGCCTGCCGCTCGGCATCCAGGCGATCGGCAAGCAGGCCGATGACGGCCTGCTGCTGCAGCTCGCGGCCCAGATCGAGCGCGCGATCGGCGGTCAATGGAACGGCGGCGCGACGCCGGCCGTGCATGTGACCAGCAAGTGAGCGACCCACGCGCCTGATCCTGATGACATGATAGGCTGCGCCGGGCGTGGACAAGGCGCTCGCATTTCCGGCAATCTTGCATTTCCGACCATCAGGCGCCCGATGAACATCCTGCTGCTCAATCCCAACATCCGCACCGACATCACCGACCTGATGCTGCAGGTCGGCCGCGACGCCGCCGCGCCCGGCACGACCCTGATCCCCTGCACCGCGCCGCGCGGTGTGCCCTATATCGCAACCCGCGCGGAGGCGCAGATCGGCGGCGCCGTCGCGCTGGAGATGCTGGCGGAGCGCAACGGCAGCTTCGACGCCGCGATCATCGCCGCATTCGGCGATCCCGGCCTGTTCGCGGCCCGCGAGCTGTTCGACGTGCCGGTGATCGGGCTTGCCGAGGCGGCGATGCTGACCGCCTGCATGGCCGGACGCCGCTTCGCCATCGTCACCTTCGCGCAGGCGCTGGGTCCCTGGTACGAGGAGTGCGTGCGCATGCACGGCCTGATGGAGCGCTGCGCCGGCATCCGCATGCTCGACGGCAGCTTCAAGCAGATCTCCGACGTGCAGCACGAGAAGGAAGAGCTGCTGGTCGAGCTGGCGCTGCGCGCGGTGGAGGAGAACGAGGCCGACGTGCTGATCTTCGCCGGCGCACCGCTCTCCGGGCTCGCGGCCCGCGTCGCGCACCGCATTCCCGTGCCCGTGGTCGATCAGGTGATCGCCGCGGTGAAGCAGGCCGAGGCACTGCTGGCGTTGAAGATGCGCAAGGCCACCGCCGGCACCTTCCGCCGCCCGGCCGCGAAGCCGACGACGGGCCTGACGGAAGCGCTCGCGGCGCGGCTGGAGCATCGCGACGGGTAGTTGGGCCGTGTGAGTCGCAACGCTCTCTCCCCACGTCATTCCGGGACGCTGTCGGCGCGAGCCCGGAATGACGTGGGGAGAGAGCGAGCCAGATCTTGTTAGCTGCGAGCTCGGGCGAATCCCGTCATACTCCCATACCCCCACTTTCTCTTCTGTACACAAGCCGCCTTCGTTGCCTGAAAAGGCGGCACGCTTCTTGCTTTTTCAGATCAGTTGAGCAGGAAGCCCATGGCCAGCGTATCGGAAGCCAAGTCGCTCGTTCTGGATCGGATCACCCACCGCTTCGCCAGCGGCACGGTGGCCGTATCCGATATCAATCTCGATGTGAAAGGCGGCGAGATCATCGCCCTGCTCGGCCCGTCCGGCTGCGGCAAGACAACCTTGCTGCGCATCATCGCCGGCTTCATCGGCCACAGCGAGGGGCGCGTCATCATCGGCAACGACGTCGTCGATGCGCTGCCGCCCAACCGGCGCGCGGTCGGCATCGTGTTCCAGAACTACGCGCTGTTTCCGCATCTCTCGATCACCGAGAATGTCGGCTACGGCCTCGCCGCGCGCGGCGTCGACAAGGCCACGCGCAACAGGGAGGCGCAGCGGCTGCTCGACATGGTGCAGCTCGGCCCGTTCGGTGAGCGGCTGCCGCGGCAATTGTCGGGCGGCCAGCAACAGCGCGTGGCCCTGGCGCGCGCGCTCGCGATCAAACCGTCGATCCTGCTGCTCGACGAGCCGTTCGCCGCGCTCGACAAGAATTTGCGGTTGGACATGCAGATCGAGGTCAAGCGGCTGCAGCGCATGGCCGGGATCACAACTTTGATCGTGACCCACGACCAGGAGGAGGCGCTGTCGATGGCCGACCGCGTCGCCGTGCTGAGTCACGGCCATCTCGAGCAGTTCGGCACGCCCTCCGAGATCTACGATCAGCCACAGACGCTGTTCGTGAACAGCTTCGTCGGCACCGCGAACAAGATGAAGGGGACGGTGATCGCGACCGACGCGGGCAGTGTCAAGGTTGGCCTGGAGGCCGGCGGCGAGATCATCGCGCGCGCCCCCACCCCGGTACGTGCCTCAGACAAGGTCACCGTGTGCCTGCGTCCCGAGCATCTCACCTTCGTCAGCGACGACACCGGCTTTGCCGGCGAGATCGGCATGGCGCTGCCGCTCGGCGCAACCGTGGTCCATGAGATCAAGGCCAGCGACGGCTCGAGCATCAAGATTTCGCAGGCCCGCACCGGCGACACGCCACTGCGCGATGCCGGCGCGCCGGTGCGGGTCGCACCGATCGCACCCGGCCTCGCCACCGTCTTCCCGCAATAGACCAACAGACACATCGGAGTGAAACATGATGCTTGATCGCCGCCGGCTCCTGACCAGCGCCTTGACGCTGGGAGCCATGCACGCCTTCCCGGGCCTGAGCCTCGCGCAGGCGCGGCCGCTGGTGTTCGCGACCTTCACCGGCAGTTGGGAGGAGGCGCACAAGGCGGTGCTGGTGCCGGCGTTCCGCAAGGCCAATGCCGATGCCGCCATCGTGCTCGACCCGATGCTGTCGGTCGACCAGATCGCCAAGGTCAATGCGGCCAAGGCCAATCCGCCGATCGACGTCATGCTGCACGATCCGGGTCCGGCGCTGGTCGCGATCGGCCAGGATCTCGTCGATCCGTTCCCGGCCGACAAGAGCACCTATTTCAAGGACCTGATTCCGGAAGCGCAGGACGCGATGGGCCCGGCGCCGTTCTTCCAGGTCGTCGGCCTCACCTACAATCCGGAGACCGTGAAGACGCCGCCAACCTCTTGGGCCGATCTGTGGAAGCCCGAGTTCAAGGGCAAGGTCGGCATCACCAACCTGAACTCCACGCTCGGCACCGGCTGGCTGGTCGAGATCGCGCGCATGCGCGGCGGCTCCGAGGCCAATGTCGACGAGGGCTTCAAGGCGCTGGAGGAGCTGAAGCCGAACCTCGCCGCGGTCGCCGCCAATCCCGGCGCCCTGGCGACCCTGTTCCAGCAAGGCCAGATCGACATCTCGCCCGGCAATTTCAACGCCATCCAGATCCTGAAAGCGCGTGGCGTGCCGGTCGAGTTCGTGGCGCCCAAGGAAGGCGCCATCGCCTTCAAGACCACGATCCACATCGTCAAGAACTCGCCGAACAAGGAGCTCGCCTTCAAGCTGATCGAGGCGGCGCTGTCGCCGGAAGTGCAGACCACGCTGATGAACTCGCCCTATCTGATCGTGCCGACCAACACCAAGGTGGCCATGACCGGCGAGATCGCCAAGGTGCTGGCCAAGGACACCGCGGAGCTGAAGAAGAAGTTCGTGTTCCAGGACTGGAAGAAGATCAACGAGCAGCGCGCGTCCTGGATCGAGAAGTTCAACCGCGACATCAAGATCTGACGCGATGAAGAGCGCCACGACAGCACCTGGAGACGTGACCAGCTTCAGCCTGGGGCTTGCGCTGCCCCTGGGCCTGGTGTTCGCGATCTTCTTCGTGCTGCCGCTGGCGCAACTGCTCTATCTCTCGCTGCACAACGACACCGCGGCGACGGTGTGGGGGCTCGGCCAGTACATCAAGTTCCTGACCGACCCCTTCAGCCTCGCCGTGCTCGGCTCGACCTTGCTGCTCGGCGCCGAGGTGACGCTCGCCTGTCTCGTGCTCGGCTATCCCATCGCCTGGCTGTATCAGCGCTCGGGCAGCCGGGTGCAGACCCTGATCATCATGATCGTCCTGCTGCCGCTGCTCACCAGCGTCGTCGTCCGCACCTTCGCCTGGATCGTGATCCTCGGGCGGCAGGGCATCATCAACTCCGTGCTGCAATCGCTCGGCCTGATCGGCACGCCGCTGCGCATGATCTACACCCAGGGCGGACTGATCGCGGCGCTGGCGCAGGTGCAGATGCCGCTGATGGTGCTGCCACTGATCACCGCGATCGGCCGCATCGATCCCAATCTCTCCGACGCCTCGGCCTCACTCGGCGCCGGTAGCTGGCGCACCTTCGTCAAGGTGATGCTGCCGCTGTCGATGCCCGGCATCATCGCCGGCTGCACCCTGACCTATGCCGCCGCGATCACCGCCTTCATCACGCAGTCCCTGGTCGGCGGCGGGCAGATGCTGTTCATGCCGATGTATCTCTACCAGCAGGCCTCGACGCTGCAGAACTGGCCGTTCGCCGCGGCGATCTCGATCATCTTCCTGTTCGCGGTGCTGGCGATCGTCGCGCTGTTCTCGACACTCGGGCGGCGTGCCCGCGGCTATGGAGACGCCAGATGAGCCAGCGCCAGCGCAACTGGGAAGCGCTGAGCTTCCAGATCGTGATGACGGTGGTTGCCGTGCTGGCGCTGATCCTGATCGTGTCGCCGTCGCTGGTCGTGGTGATCGTCTCGTTCACGTCCGGCTTCTCGCTGAAATTCCCGCTGCCGGGCTATTCGGCGCGCTGGTACGTCGAATTGTGGAACGCCTGGCAGCTGCAGTTCGCCGCACGCAACAGCGTCGTCGTCGCGCTGTGGTCGACGGGGCTCTCCATCGTGCTGGGCGTGGCCGCCTCGCTCGCGATCTCGCGCTCCAAGAGCCTGACTGCGAAGCTGCTGGATTCGTTGTTCATGTCGCCGCTGGTACTGCCGGCACTCGCCTTCGGGCTGGCGGCGCTGATGTTCTTCTCGCTGATCGGCCTGCCGGTCTCGCTGCTCACGCTGGTGATCGGCCATACCATCGTCTGCGTGCCCTATGTCGTCCGCAACACCGTCGCGGCACTGGCCCAGCTCGAGCCAACCTTGCTGGAAAGCTCGGCGATCCTCGGCGCCTCCAGGCTCTACACGTTCCGCCGCATCGTGCTGCCGCTGATCCGTCCCGGCATCATCTCCGGTGCGTTCATCGCCTTCATGTCGTCGTTCGACAACGTGCCGGTGTCGCTGTTCCTGCGCGATGCCGCCACCGACATGCTGCCGATCCGGATGTGGCAGGACCTCGAAGGCAAGCTCGACGTCACCATCGCCGCGCTGTCGAGCGTGCTGATCATCGCCACCATCGCGCTGATGGCGATCATGGAGCGCGCCACCGGCCTGTCGAAGCGGCTGACGGGTTGATCAATCCGACAGCGTCGCAAGGAGCTGAATAGTTGCGATTTGGCCGTCATTCCGGGGCAATCGCCAATGCGACGGAGCGAAGCGGCGGCGCGTTGACGATTGAACCCGGAATGACGGTGGTCATGGCGTAGTAGGATTCATCCGCTCGCTGCGACGAGCCCGCCGCAGGCGGGCGTCTCGAAGGACGGCCACACGCTCTAAGCGCCACGGAAGATCGAATAGCCCCAGGGGGTGAATTTCAGCGGCAGGTGAAAACGCTCCTCGACCTTGTCGATCGCGAAGCGAAACGGCACTGTGGTGAGGAATTTCGTCTGAGCGCCAGCCCCGAAGAACTCGCCGACATGAAACAGCACCTCATACTCGCCGGCGATGACGCCGTCACCCTTGACGACCGGCGCCTGCAAGGTGCCGTCGGCGCCGAGCTGTCCCTCCGCGAGCAGCGTGCGATCCGGCGTCACGCGCCAGATCGCGACGCGCAGGCCACGCGCGGGGCGCCCGTTCGCCACGTCAACCGCATGAACCGAGATTCCACCGGCCATTTCGTGCTCCGCCATCAGGTTGTCGCGGCATGATAGCCGCGAAGCAAGCGTCAGCACCAGCGGCGCCGCTGTGGCCTGCGGTCGCTGCGATGACCGCGCTGCAGGCCCTGGTGTCGCTGGCGCTATTCGCGCCGGGCGTCGTCGCGCCGCGCGCTGGACTGAGCATCGAGCAGCTGTCGCTGTTTTCCACCGCGGCCTTCACCATCAGCCTCGTCTCCTCGTTCTGGGGCGGCACGCTGGTCCAACGCGTCGGCTCGCTGCGCGTCGCAGCGCTGTGCGCGGTCGCCGTCTGCGCCGGCATGTCGCTGGCCCTGTTCGAGGGTGGATGGGCCCTGCTCGGCGCCGGGCTGATGCTGGGGCTCGCGGTCGGACCGGAGACACCGGCAAGCTCAGCGCTGCTCGGACGTCTCGTGCCGGCCGAGAAGCGCGCGATGGTGTTTTCGATCCGGCAGACCGGCAGCCAGATCGGCGCGGTGGTCGGCTCGCTGCTGCTGCCGCCGATCGCCGTGCTGCTGGCACCGAGCTCCGCCTATGCCGCCGTGATCGTCTGCGCCGCCATCGCCTTCGCCGGCTTCGAGCGTCTGCGGCCGGCCTATGCGATCACGCCGCCGGCCATGCCGCGGCTCGGCCTGTTCGATCGATTGCGACTGATCAGCGCCGACCGCCGCATGGCCGCGCTCGCGGTCGCCTCGATTCCGTTCAGTGGCATGCAGGTCATCCTCAACACCTGCTTCGTCAGCTTCGGCACGGCGGAGCTCGGGCTCAGCCATGTCGAGGCCGGCTGGGTGCTGGCCTCGGCGCAAGGCGCCGGTCTGATGGGACGGCTGGGCTGGGGCGTGGTCGCGACACGCCTGCGCTCGGCGCGGACCGTGCTGGTGATGGCAGGCGTCGGCATGGCGGTCTGCGCGCTGCTGCTCGGTCTCTGCGGGCCGCTGCTGAGCCGGTCGATCCTGGTCCTGCTCACGATCGTGTTCGGGCTGACGGCGAGCGGCTGGAACGGCGTGTTCATCGCCGAGATCGCCAATCTCGCCAAGCCCGGACGCGTCGCCGAGGCGACAGGTGCGGTGCTCACCGCCTCGTTTCTCGGCCTCGTCGCCGCGCCGCTGCTCGTCGCCTTGCTGACGCCCCGCGTGGGACTCGGCGGCAGCTTCGTCGCACTCGGATTGACGGCGGCCGCGGGCGCGGCCGTGCTGCTGATGGAGCGATCCCATGCGCGCAAGTGACATCGCACGCGCCGTCATGGCGCGGCAAAGCACCGCCAGAGAGATCGCCGAGCAGGCGCTGGCGCGCATCGCCGCGGCCCGTGACCTCAACGCCGTCGTCACGACAGATCCGGCGCGAACGCGCGCCGAGGCCGATGCCGTCGATGCGCGCGTGGCCGCCGGCGAAGCAATGCCGCTCGCCGGCGTGCCGATCGTGGTCAAGGACAATATCTGGGTCGGCGGCTGGCGCATCACGCAGGGCTCGCGGCTGTTCGCTGATTTCATCGCGCCCGAGGATGCGATCGCGATCGCGCGGCTGCGCCGCGCTGGCGCCGTGATCGTTGGCGTCGGCGCAACCTCCGAGTTCGCCTGCAAGGGCGTGACGACCTCGCAGCTGTTCGGACCGACTGTTCATCCGCAGGACCGGCAGCTCACGCCCGGCGGCTCGTCGGGCGGTCCCGCCGTTGCGGTGGCGGCTGGGCTCGTGCCGCTCGCGATCGGCACCGATGCCGGCGGCTCGAGCCGCCGGCCGCCGGCCCATGTCGGCGTGGTCGGCTTCAAGCCGTCGTTCGGTGCCATTCCCTACGGGCCGGGATTCCCCGAGCCATTCTGGCGCATCTCGGTGATTGCGCCAATTGCGGCCGATGTCGGCGATGCTAGGCTTGCGTTCGAGATCATGGCCGGCGCCGAGCCGCGCGATCCTGATACGTTCGATGTGGCCGCGGCGGATCATGCAACGCCGCTGCGCGTGGCGTTCTCGCCGCGGCTCGGGCTGGACGTCGCGGTCGATGGCGACATCAGCGCTGGCCTGCAGCGGGCGGTCGACCGCCTCCGCGCCGGCGGCATGCCGATTGTCGACAAGGATCCCGTCTGGCCGGCGGGCCTTGCCGAGGACGCGGTGATGCCGCTCCAGCATGCCGGGCTGGCCGCGCTCTACGGCGACGCCTTCCACAATGATCCGGCGCAATTCGATCCAGATATCGCCAAGCAGATCGAGCGCGGGCTCGGCCTGAGCGGCGCCGATGTCGCGCGTGCGCTCGAGGCAAGCGCGCAGATCGCGCGGGCCTTCGCAAGCTTCTTCACGCAGGCCGACGTGCTGCTGGCGCCGACCGTGCCCTGCGTCGCCTGGCCATTCACGCAGCTCGGCCCATCCAAGATCGGCGGCAAGCCGGTGAGCCCGCGCGCGCATGCGGTGTTCACGCCTTACGCCAATCACGCCGGCGTGCCGGCGATCTCGATCCCCTGCGGCACCAACGTTCACGGACTGCCATTCGGTCTGCAACTCATCGCGGCCCGCGGCCGCGACCGCCTGCTGCTCGATGTCGCTGCCGACGCAGAGCGGATCCTCGCTCAGTCCTGATCGAACTTCTTCGCCAGCCGGGCCCGGGTGATGTGACCGATCTGGTCGATGGCGTTGGCGATCTCGGTGTCCGGGTCGTTGCCGATGCGACGCTCCATCTCGGCGATGACCGAGGGGCGGTCGGCGTGCAGCGCCAGAGCGACGATCAGCGGCATGCCGAACTTGTCGCGATAGCGGCGGTTGATGTCGGCGACGCGCTCGAACTCGGAGCGCGACAGCGAGGTGAAGCCGAGCCGACCCTGCTCGCCGATCGAGTCGTTCGTCATCTCACCCGCCAGCGCCTCGCGGCCGGCGAGCTCCGGATGGGCGCGGATCAGCTTCAGCTTCTCGTCGCGGCTCATGGTGCGGACGACGTTCATGAGCGTCGTATGCAGCGCGTCGGCCGCGTCGTCAAAGGCGGTGAGGCCGGCGCGATAGGCGCGGTCGGCGATTTCAGGCGAATGCTCGAAGATGTCGCCATAGCGCTCGACGAACAGCACGCGTGACATCTGCGACGGCCGCCACGCGCCGGCCGGCGGATGCGTCCGGATCCAGTGCCGGGCGATGTCGAGCCGGGTCGCGACCCAGACCTTGTCATGACCCGTGATGTAGTCGAGGAAGCGCGCCAGCGCGGCCGCGCGCCCGGGACGGCCGACCAGGCGGCAATGCAGCCCGACCGACATCATGCGCGGGCTCTCCGCACCCTCTGCGTAGAGCGTATCGAAACTGTCCTTCAGATAGGCGAAGAACTGGTCGCCGGAATTGAAGCCCTGCGGGGTGGCGAAGCGCATGTCGTTGGCATCGAGCGTATAGGGCACGATCAGTTGCGGGCCGTGCGGCCCCGCGATCCAGTACGGCAATTCGTCGGCATAGGAATCGGCGCTGTAGACGAAGCCCTGCTCATTCAACACGATGTCGAGCGTGCGCTCCGACGTGCGGCCCTGGTAGAAGCCGAGCGGCCGCTCGCCCGTCAGCTCGGTATGGAGCCGGATCGCTTCCCCGATATCGGCGCGCTCGTCGGCCTCGGGGACATCGCGGTAGTCGATCCATTTCAGGCCGTGGGAGGCGATCTCCCAGCCGGCTTCCTTCATCGCAGCCACGGCGTCCGGATTGCGTGCCATCGCGGTGGCGATTGCAAATACCGTGACCGGCAGCTTGCGCGCGGTGAACATCCGCCACAGCCGCCAGAAGCCGGCGCGCGAGCCGAACTCGTAGATCGACTCCATATTCATGTGGCGCTGGCCCGGCCAGGGCTGGGCGCCGACGATCTCGGACAGGAAGGCTTCGGAGGCGGCGTCACCGTGGAGGATGTTGTTCTCGCCGCCCTCCTCGTAGTTGATCACGAACTGCACGGCGACGCGGGCATCGCCCGGCCAGCGCGGATGCGGCGGCGTGCGGCCGTAGCCGACCATATCGCGGGGATAGACGTCAGCACTCATCCGGCTCAGCTCCCGCGATAGGTCTGGTAGCTCCAGGGCGTCGCGAGCAGCGGCACATGGTAGTGCGCGCCAGCATCGGCGACGGAAAAGCGGAGCGGGATCAGATCGAGAAACAGCGGATCGCCCGAGGCGAGGCCGTGGGTCCTGAAATAGGCGCCCATATGGAAGGTCAGCATGTAGGTGCCGGTGGCGAAGTCATCGTCCGCCAGCATCGGCTGGTCGGTGCGCCCGTCGGCATTGCTCCGGACCTGCTTGACGCGGCGCCAAGAGCCGTCCGGTTCGAGGACATCGAGATCGATCGCGACGCCGGCCGCGGGCTTGCCCCTGACCGTATCCAGAATATGCGTGCTCAGCCGCCCCATGCATCGTTACCTCTCTGCTGCCGGCTCGGAACACTATCAGCGCCCGGTTAAAGGTTCGAGGCGATTTGCGGTTCAGTTGCAGCCTACGGTCTGGTCACGTCGCGCTCCTTGCCGAAGCGCTCGACCAGGAAGTCGATGAACAGCCGCACCTTCACCGAGAGGTGCCGCGTCGGCGGATAGATCGCATAGAGCGCGAGCGGCGGCGCGGCGTAATCGGCGAGGATCGCGGTCAGCGCGCCGCTCTCGAGCGCGTCCGCCGCGATGAAGCGCGGGATCAGCGCAATGCCCTGTCCCTTGATGGCGACGTCGCGCAGCACCTCGGCATTGTTGACGCACAACGACCACGCCGGCTGGACCCAGTGGTCGCCGTCGCGGCCGGTGAGCTTCCACTGATTGCCGGTCAGCAGGAAACCGTAGGTGAGAGAGGTGTGGCGACGCAGCTCCTCCGGGCTGCCAGGCGTGCCGTGCCGCGCGAGATAGGCCGGCGCGGCGCAGATCACGCGCTCCACCGGCATGATCCGCCGCGCCACCAGGCTCGACGATTCCAGCTCGGCGATCCGCAACGTCACGTCGAAGCCGTCCTGCACGGGATCCAGCAGATCGTCGCTCAGCACGATCTGCAACTGCAGCTCGGGATAGCGGGCCATGAAATCGGCGACGACGGGACCGAGCCGCATGGTGCCGAACGACATCGGCGCGTTGACGCGCAAGAGCCCGCGCGGCGCGGCCTGCGACTGACTGACGGCCTGATCGGCGGCGTCGAGCTCCGCGAGGATCGAGACCGCGCGCTCGAAATAGAGCTGGCCGGTCTCGGTCGGGCTGGCATGGCGCGTGGTGCGGACGATCAACTGGACGCCGAGGCTCGCCTCCAGCTCGCCGATATATTTCGAGATCGCCGAGCGCGACAGCCGCAGCTGCCGGCCGGCCTCGGCGAAGCTGCCGCTCTCGACCACCTTCACGAAGGCCCGCAGGCTGCTCAGCTTGTCCATAGGGCCGCCATTGTCGCCAAATCGTAGACAGAGACGTCACAAGAGCACGGATTGTCTCCAAATCAAAGCGAGCCAATATTGCGCCCAGGAATTCAACGGCCCTTTCGGGGGTCCATCGACAGGAGACCCATATGCCCGGACTGCACCACGTGACTGCGATTGCCGGCGATCCGATCCGCAATTTCGGCTTCTACACCCGCGACCTCGGCCTGCGCTTCGTCAAGAAGACAGTCAATTTCGACGATCCCGGCACCTATCATTTCTACTACGGCGATGAGACCGGCCGCCCCGGCACCATCCTGACCTTCTTCCCCTGGGCCGGCGTGCGGCCGGGCCGCCGCGGCGTCGGCGAGACCCACCAGACCGCGTTCCGGGTGCCGCAGCGCTCCCTTAGCTACTGGACGCAGCGCCTCACCGAGAGGGGCATCGCCTATGAGGCGCTGGAGAAGCGCTTTGGTGAATCCGTGCTGCCGTTCACCGATCCGGACGGCATGGCGCTGGCGCTGGTCGGCGTCCCCGGCGCGGAGAACGAGCCCGGCTACAGCAACGGCGACATCCCGGCGGAGCACGCGATCCGCGGCTTCCACGGCGTGACCCTGCTGCTCGACTCCGCGGAGAGGACTGCCGCCGTGCTGACCGACGTGTTCGGCTTCGAAGAGACGGGCCGCGAAGGCTCGGTGATCCGCTTCAAGGCGCCCGGCGACGCCGAGGGCAGCGTGGTCGACATCTACGAGGCCAGGGGCTTTCTGCGTGGCGCGCAGGGCGCCGGGTCGGTGCATCACATCGCCTTCCGCGCCGCCGATGACGCCGCACAGGGCGTGATGGCACAGCGGCTGGTCGATCGTCACGGCCTGCATCCGACCGAGCAGAAGGACCGCAACTACTTCCGCTCGATCTACTTCCGCGAGCCGGGCGGCGTGCTGTTCGAGATCGCAACCGATATCCCGGGCTTCGCGGTCGACGAGCCGGTCGCCGAGCTCGGACGAAACCTCAAGCTGCCCGCTTTCCTCGAATCGCACCGCAAGCAGATCGAAGGCGTGCTGCCCAATCTCGAGGAGGCCGCATCGTGACCGAGGCATTGTCCTTCACCCACCGCTTCCAGCCCGCAACCACGCCGGGAGCAGCGCCGCTGCTGCTCCTGCACGGCACCGGCGGCGACGAGAACGACCTGCTGCCGCTCGGCGCCACGCTGTCGCCCGGCGCCGCCCTGCTGTCGCCACGCGGCCAAGTGCTCGAGCATGGCATGCCGCGCTTCTTCCGCCGGCTTGCCGAGGGCGTGTTCGACGAGGACGACGTCCGCCGGCGCGCTCTGGAGCTCGGCGCCTTCATCGACGCG
The DNA here is from genome assembly GCF_032380995.1 of Bradyrhizobium sp. SZCCHNR2028. NCBI lineage: Bacteria > Pseudomonadati > Pseudomonadota > Alphaproteobacteria > Hyphomicrobiales > Nitrobacteraceae > Bradyrhizobium > Bradyrhizobium sp. SZCCHNR2028. Next base: position 94,469 of record NZ_JAUHJF010000009.1, read on the forward strand.
GCGCGGCAGCACTACGGGATCGGAGCGCCGCTCGCGGTCGGCTACTCCAACGGCGCCAACATCGCCGCCGCGCTGCTGCTACTGCAGCCGGAAGCGCTGACCGGTGCAGTGCTGTTCCGCGCCATGGTGCCGCTGGCGCATCCTCCGGCCGCCAGGCTCGCGCGCCGGCCGGTGCTGATGCTGTCCGGGCTCGCTGATCCGATCGTGCCCGCCAGCAATTCGGCGAAGCTGTGCACGCAGCTCACCGAGGCCGGCGCCGACGTGACCCACACGACGCTTCCGGCGGGGCACCAGTTGTCGCAGGCGGATGTGACGCTAGCGCGCGACTGGCTCGCCGGACTGCCGCAGGCGATCGCCGCCTGAAGACGCTTGCGGCTGTCGCGGCTCCTGGCCAAGAATGTGGTCTCATCGGCACCAGCATCGGGCCGCCCCTCCGGCGGCTCCGATGCTGGCGGATAGATGGGAAGGATTGTGCATGGCCGTCGACAAGCTGTTCATCAATGCGCGGCTCGACCGCAGCGCGCGCCATGCGATTACGGTCGACGGCGGCCGCATCAGCGGGCTTCTCGCTGAGACCGAGCGCCCCGAGGCGCGCGAGGTGATCGATCTCGGCGGCGCACTGGTCGTGCCCGGCTTCGTCGAGGGCCACATCCATCTCGACACCAGCTTCTACGGCGATGCCTGGAAGCCGCACAAGCCCTGCACCAACGGCTTCGACGTGCATGAGCGCGTCACGTTCCAGGCGCAGAACATGGCCGCGGCTGCACCGATGGACGTGCGCGCCCGCAACCAGCTCGATCTTTGTATCGGCCACGGCACGACACGGATGCGCAGCCACGTGATGGTGGACGGCTCCGTCGGCCTCACATCGCTGGAAACGATCCTGCGCGTCCGCGACGATTATCGCGAGCTGATCGAGATCCAGCTCGTCGCCTTTCCGCAGAGCGGCATCCTCAAGAGCCCGGGCACACCCGAGCTGCTCGACGAGGCCATCAGGCTCGGCGCCAACCTCGTCGGCGGGCTCGATCCCGCCAGCTTCGACCGCGACGTCGAAAGGCATCTCGACGTCGTGTTCGGCACAGCCCACAAGCACGGCGTCGATGTCGATATCCATCTGCACGATCCGGGCATGCTCGGCCTGTTCGAGCTGGAGCAGATCGCGGCGCGCACGCGCGCCCTCGGCATGCAAGGTCGCGTCGCGGTCAGCCACGCCTACGCCCTCGGCGACGTGCCTGCTGACCCGCTGAAGAAGATTGCCGACGTCCTGGCGGCGTCTGGCGTCGCCATCATGACCAACGCGCCGGGCGCGCGGCCCTTCCCGCCCGTGGCGCTGTTGCGTGCGGCGGGGGTCACCGTGTTCAGCGGCAACGACAACATCCGCGACTCCTGGTGGCCCTATGGCGACGGCGATCTGTTGAACCGCGCCATGATGGTCGGCTATCGCTCCGGCTTCTATGTCGATGACGAGCTGCGGATGGCCTTTGACCTCGTCACCGAGGCCGGCGCCAAGGCCTTGAGGCTTGCGGACTACGGCCTGCGCGTCGGTGCGCGGGCCGACTTTGTCACCCTCGATGCCGAGCACGTTCCGCAGGCTGTCGTCGCCGTGCCAAAGGGCCGCTCAGTCTACAAGGACGGCCGCCTCATCGCGCGCGACGGCCATGTGATCAGGCAGCCGACCTAGGCCCGCGTCATTGTGCCGGCTCGACCGGTGCCTGTGAGCGCGGCGGCTCGGCGCGCGACACCGTCGCCGCCTCGATCCAGCGCGTCACGGCCGACAACTGTCCGCCGGACTCGCGATAGGCCTGCAGCTGATAGTCGGCCGAGCTGCCGAACTGCATGATGATGCGGCAGTGCTCGACCTCGGCGAGACATCCCAGAGCCTCCGCATGCGGTGCGACATCCGCGATCATGCGGTTGAGGATCTCCTGGCCCGTCACGGGACCGTCCTCGGTCACGAACAGACAGTCGGTGCCATAGCGCTGCGCCCGCCACTTGTTCTCGACCGCGATCGCGCGCTCGACATTGCCTACGGTCTCCGCAAGATCGGGATTGAGATAGAGGTAGCGTGCCAAAGCGCGATAGAGCGAGGCAATCGCCACGGCGTCATCCACCGACGTGCAGACGTCGGGCGCACGCAACTCCAAGGTCGGATGCCGCAGCGACGGCCGCATCGCCCACCAGACATGACTCTCGTCCGGCATCACGCCGGACTTCGTCAGCGCCGCGACATAGCGATCATATTGCTGCTTCGAGGTGAACAGCTCGGGCAGGCCGCTGCGCGGCAGCTCGTCATAGGCGGCAAGCCGATAGCCCTTCAGGCCCGTCTCGCGCGAATTCCAGAACGGCGAGGACGCAGATAGCGCGACGAACACCGGGATATGCGGGATCATCGCCCGCATGACCGCGAACCGCCGCTCGGGGTCCGGCAATTGGACGTGCACGTGCATGCCGCACAGCATGTTACGCTGGCCGACGATCCGAAGGTCCTCCATCATCTCCGCGTAGCGCGGCTTGGGACTCGGCTGTGAGCTGCGCCACCTCGCGGTCGGATGCGTGGAGCAGGCCAGGATCGTCAGGCCATACTGACTCGCCACGCTGGCAACCTCGCGCCGCAGGAATTTCATCTCCTCGCGCGCGTCGCCGACATCGACATGCACGTTGGTGGCGACCTCGAGCTGCGCCTGCAGCATCTCGCGCATGGCCTGTCCGCCGGTCGACCAGTTGGCGGCCTCGAACAGATCGTCCGGGGTCCGGATCGCGACATCGTGCGTCTGCGCATCGACGAGAAAGTACTCCTCCTCGATGCCGAACGAATATTCCGTGACTTCCTCGCTGCCGGTGGCCGAGCGGATCACCAGACGACGCTCGTCATCGCTCAGGCCAAGCCGCAGCTTCTCCAAGATGCGTGGATCCAATCCCATGTGATCAATCCTGTCAGACGTCAAATGCCGTGCGTCTGCAGCCATGCCTCGAGCAGGGCCGCCTGCCACAGCCGCGAATGTCCCTTGGGGCTCATCTCGGCTTCGGGGTTTTGCAACATGTGGTCGATCAAGTCGCGCTGGTAGAGGCCGCGTGCGCGCGCCTTCTCGTCGTTGAGAACGTCGCGGACATAGTCGAGGAACGGGCCGCGCAGATAGCGCAGCGACGGCACCGGAAAGTATCCCTTGGGACGGTCGATCACCTCCGCCGGCACGCAGCGGCGTGCCGCCTCCTTGAGAATGTGCTTGCCGCCGTTCTTCACCTTCAGCTCGGCGGGCATGCGCGCGGCGAGCTCCACCACGTCGTGATCGAGGAACGGCACGCGGGCCTCCAGCCCGAACGCCATCGTCATGTTGTCGACCCGCTTCACGGGATCGTCGACCAGCATGATCTCGGTGTCGATCTGCAGCACCTTGTCCGCCGCCGAGGCGCCGGCATGATCTCCGAAGAAGCACTCCACGAATGCCAGGCTCACGTCGTCGCCGAGCAACTCCGGCGCCAGCAGCCGCTGCAGATCCGAATGCGTCCAGTCGAAATAGACATTCTGATATTGCTGAACGGGATCGTTGGCCGAGAGGAAGCCTGGATACCAGCTGTAGCCACCGAACACCTCGTCGGCGCCCTGCCCGCTCTGCACCACCTTGACGCGCTTGGCGACCTCCGACGACAAGAGATGGAACGCGACCGCGTCGTGGCTGACCATCGGCTCAGACATGGCGGCGATGGCATCGGGCAAGGCGTCGAGCGCGCGGTTGCCGCCGATCCTGATCTGCTCGTGGTTGGTGCCGAACGTCCGTGCAATGATGTCGGAGTAGTGGAATTCATCGCCGGTGTGCTTGCCCACCGCGTCAAAGCCGATCGAGAAGGTGCGGATGTCCTCGTGTCCCAGCTTGGACAGCAGCGCGACCAGCAGCGACGAATCCAGCCCGCCTGACAACAGCACACCGACGGGCACGTCAGCGACACGGCGACGTGTCCACCGCCGACGTCATCGCGTCCAGCAATGCATCCGACCATTCTTCTTGACTCATGGCGCGATCGGTCGGACGCGGCGCGCCGACACTGAACTGCCAGTAGCGTTCGCGGCGCTGCGCTCCATCGGGCTCGATCGTCAGCAACGTCGCCGGCTCGAGCTTCTTCACGCCATTGAGGATCGTACGGGGCGCCGGAACGGCGGCGTGAAAACTGAAGAAATGATGCAGCGCCGTTCGGTCGATCGAGGTGTCGACATCACCACCGGCGAGCAGCGCCGGCAGGGACGAGGCAAAGCGGAGGAAGCCCGGCCCCTCGGTGTAGTACAGCGGCTTGATGCCGAGACGGTCGCGCGCGATCACGACGCGCCCGCTGTCGCGCTCCCACAGCGCGAAGGCGAACATGCCCTTGAAGCGCTGAACACAGGTCTTGCCCCAGGCATGATAGGCCTTGAGGATCACCTCGGTATCGCCGTCGGAGAAGAAGCGATAGCCCTTCGCCTGCAGCTCGGCGCGCAGCTCGCGGAAATTATAGATGCACCCATTGAACACGATGCCGAGGCCGAGCGCGGCATCGATCATCGGCTGCTGCGCGGCGGCTGATAGATCGAGAATGCTGAGACGACGGTGGCCGAGCGCGATTCCGCCCTGCACGTAGAGGCCGGCGGCGTCGGGACCGCGCGCCTGCATCGCATCGTTGACTCGGCCGAGCGCCGCGAGCGCGGGCTGTCCGGAAGTCCTGACTTCACCACAAATGCCGCACATCGCGGATCATCCAGTTTCTGTTGTGTTATGTGCCGCCGACAACCCTCTGTGATCGTTTGCGTTCCGCGACGAAACCGGCAGAGTCCGAGGCAAATAGCGGAACGATTTCGGCGGGTCTGGACGCGCGCGCGACCAGCACGTGATCGGGCGGAACCTCGATCCAGTCCGGCTCCTTGTCAAAAGGCTCGGAGACGGCGATCACTTGATCGCCATCTTCCCGGTAGTAGAGCGAGTTGGCGCGATCATTCTCAGCGAAGCGAAACGCGTAGAGATCGTGGCCGTTCGACAGGGCGGACGTGAAGCGCAGATGCTCACGCAGGCCGTCCTCGTTGACCAGCTGGCGGAGCGCGCGTAGCACGTTCGATGTCGCACCGATCGGGTCCTGATCGATGCCGGCGCCGACGATGGCGAGGAACACGGCTTCGGAATCGGTGGTGCCGAGCCGCGAAGGATACAGCGCGTCCGGAATCATAGCCTCGATCTTGCGGCGCAGCCTGTTCCAGCACCCGACGAAGCCGTTGTGCATGAACAGCCAGCGGCCGCAGGCAAACGGATGGCAGTTCTGACGGGTCACGGCCGTGCCGGTCGCGGCGCGCACATGCGCGAAGAACAGATGTGAATGCAGGTGCCGGCACAGATAGCGGAGATTCTCATCGGACCACGCCGGACGTGTCTCGCGATACAGGCCGGGCTCGGGATGATCGCCGTACCAACCGAGACCGAAACCATCGCCATTTGTGCCTGCGGTGGATTCCAGCGCGCGGATGCTCTGCGTCACCAGCGAGTGTTCCGGCTCGGTCACATAGTGCTCGAAGGCGGTCGTCTCACCGCGGTACGCGATCCAGCGGCACATCCTTGCCCTCCGGTTCAATCAATGAGCGCGCGGCACGCCTGCGCGTGTCACGTTCTTTCGGAGCAGGCGGAAACGCGTCAAAGCACCCCTGGTTCCCGCGCACTCAGTCACGCACGGGACGTCAGCCTGTGGGACTGGGATTGGCGTCGCCCGGCTCCGGCAACATGCCAGTGCCGGGAGTCTTGTCCTTGTCGGTCAGGTCGGGCCGCGCATGTGGGCCAGCCGAAGGCATGCTTTCCGGGCCTGGCCGCTTCGCCGCCGGAGCATCCGCGTCGCGCAGCTCCCTGCGATCTCGCGATTTGCGATCTGGGTGCTCGTGATCTTCCTCACTCATCGATTGTCCTCTCGCGCAGATCAACGAGTCAGCGCGCGAAGGCAACCTTCGTCAGCTCTTGCCGTTCCCGTCCGCACGTCCGAGATCGCCTCTCCGGGCTCCGCTTTCGCGTCGTTGCGACAGGTGCTCGATCATTGCGAGTTGTGCGTAGAGCTCAGGTCCTCGCCAATCGTCATGGCGACACCGTCATGGCGACACCGACCGTCTCGCCGCACGTTCCTCGCAGATGAAGCGACATCGCCGCACTCATGCTCACGCCTCGCCGCGCTCGCGCACCAACCGGAGCCACGCCGCCGCGGCCGGCGACAGATAGGCGCCACGACGCCAGGCCATCGCCAACGTCCATTCGGTGCCGGGCTCGTCGAGCAGGACGAGACTGATCGGCACCTGCGTGCGCTGGGTCGCGATCATGCGCGGCAGGAAGGCGACCCCGAGACCGGCGCCGGCGAGCTCGGCAATGAAATCGATCTGCGTGCTGCGTGCAGCCACCACCGGCTCGAAGCCATTGCGGCGGCAGGCCTCGCGGAGAATACGATTGAGCGCGAAGCCGGCTTCGAACAGCACGAACGGCGTGTCGCGCAGCTCGGCGAGCGTGATCGTTTTGCGGCGGGCCAGCGAATGATTGACAGAGACGAGCGCCATCAGCGGCTCGCGGCGCACGATCTGCGCGGCAAACTCATCGGCGATGGGCGGCAGCAGGCCGGCAAAATCGATATCGCCTGCAGCCAGCAATTCGCTGAGCCGGTCGCTGCCGTGCTCCACCAGCCGGATCTCGATCTCCGGATAAAGCTGGCGGTAGAGCGCGAACAACGGCGCGAACAGCGTGCTCGACCCGATCGGCGGCAGGCCGAGGCGCAGCACGCCGCGCTTCAGGCCGCGCAGTTCGGCGAGCTCTGCCTGCAGGTCGTCACGCTCCGCCAGCAGCCGGATCGCGCGGCGATAGACGATCTCGCCGGCCGCGGTCATGCGGCTCTTGTGGCCGAGCCGGTCCAGAAGGGGTAGGCCGAGCTCGTCCTCGAGCTGCTTGACGGCCTTGCTGACGGTCGACTGGGTCGCAAACACCACCTTGGCAGCCTGCGAGAAGCCGCCTTGGCGGACGACCTCGACGAAGGTCCTGAGGGTTCGAAGTTCCATAATCAGGCTCAGTATTCGATTTTCGACTTGATATCATTCATTCAATTCGCTTTCTACATGTTGCGATGCGGCATACCTTGATCGCGCAATCACTTACGGACGCCGCCACATGGTGCATCGCAGCATTTCCATTGGGGTTCATCGCCTGCTCCGCCGCAACCGGCTGGTGCAGATCGGTCTGCTCGGCCTGTTCTGGGCTGCCGGCGAGGCGCTGGCCCGGGCGACCGGCCTGCCGCTGCCAGGCGGCATCATCGGAATGGCGCTGGCGCTTACTCTGGTCCTGGCAGGCGGATTGAAGGTCGCCAGCATCAAGCGCGGCGCAAATTGGATGCTGGCCGAGATGCTGCTGTTCTTCGTGCCGGCGGTGCTGGCGCTGCTCGACCATCGCGAGCTGTTCGGCCTGCTCGGCCTGAAGATCTTCGCCTTGATCGTCGTCAGCACCACCGCCGTGATGTGCGTGACCGCGCTCACCGTCGACCTCTGCTACCGTTGGACCGAGCGTCATGACCCTCGCCGCGCTGTGGCGTGAGCCGCTGATCCAGGCGGCGGTCTGGTCGCTCGCGACGATCCTGCTCTATCTGCTGGCGAAGCGCATGCACCGGCGCTGGCCGCGCTGGTGGCTGATGCCGCTCGCGGTGGCGCCCGCGCTGCTGATGATCGCGGCGCTCGCGCTCAACGTCTCCTATCGCGACTACATCCGCGGCACGCATTGGCTGGTGGCGCTGCTCGGCCCGGCCACCGTCGCCTTCGCCGTGCCGATCTATGAGCAACGCGCGCTGATCCGCCGCCGCTGGCCGCTGCTGTTGGCCGGCATGGTCGCGGGCAGCCTCACCGCCGTGGCGACCAGTTGGGCACTGGCCTATGTCCTCGGCATCGATGGCGAGCTGCGTCTGAGCCTGTTGCCGCGCTCGATGAGCACGCCGTTCGCGATGGAAGTCTCAGGCGAGATCGGCGGCATCCCCGATCTCACCGCCGTGTTCGTCGTGCTCACCGGCATCATCGGCGCCGCCGTCGGCGACGTCGTGCTGGCGCGGCTGCCACTGCGCTCGACGCTCGCCAGAGGCGCGCTGTTCGGCGTCGGCGCGCATGGTGCGGGCACCGCGCGCGCCCACCAGATCGGGCGCGAGGAAGGCGCGATCGCCGGCCTCGTGATGGTGCTGGTCGGGCTGATGAACGTGGCGCTGGCGCCGCTCATCATTCAGTTCATGCGGTAGCGTTCTCAGCGTCACGCGAGCGAGGCGATCCAGTTGCTGATCTCGGCCTGCCGGACCCCGTCATTCGCGACGTCCTGGTCGAGCCCGAGCCGCCACAGAATGTCGCGCCGGGCGCGGTCGTGATGCAGGGTGGCGAGATCGGCTGCGTAGCGCTCGAGCTCCGCCGGATCGACGAAGAAGCCCTCCTCGACCAGCGGCTGGCCGATGCGGCGAATCACCCAGGCAACGTCCTGCAGGCTGAATTCCGGATGATATTGGACGCCCCAGAACCGGCCGTGGCCGCTGCGGATCTCCGCGGCCTGCACCTCGCTCATGGCATTGTGCGCGGTGACCGTCGCATCCGACGGCAGCCGGGTGACGATGTCGCTGTGAATCGCCGGTGCATCGAACACGGCGCCCCGCGCCGCATGCATCGGGTGATCGCGGCCCGCCTCCGTCAGCGTGATCTTGCGCGCAAAGCCGACCTCGCGGCCGGCCGGATTGAGCGACACCTCGCCGCCGGCCGCCACGGTTGCGAGCTGGAGTCCCCAGCATGAGCCGAACATCGGCACGCCCCGCGCGAAGATCGTCCGCACCAGCTCGATCTGGCGCAGCGCTTCCGGCTCGCGCTGATAGATGTTGAGCGCTGATCCCGTGATGACGATGCCCTGATAGGCCTCGATCGGCTGCGGCAGGCGCGCATCGGCATCGGCGGGTGCGGCGATGTCGATCACCGCGTCCGGCGCCAGCGCGCGCAGCACGGCCGCGTAGCTCTCCGACGGCGTGGCGCCGGCGACCTCGGCCCAGCGGCGCCGGCCGTCCAGCGAGTTGCCTTCGAGCACGAGCAGTCTCAGCACTCGTCAATCCTCCGCCCGCCCGATCAGGGCTCCAGCACGCCGCGCAGGAATCGAGCGCTCCGCTCGCGCACCTCCGGCCGGTTCAGGATCGTGTGCACGTCGGCATCGATCACCATCACCTCCGCCTTCGCATCGTCCTTGAGCGCGGCGGCGCAGGATCCGGTGACGGGGCGGTCCTTGTTCCAGGGATTGGCAGCCGAGAAATACGGATCGCGCGCCGAGATCGCGTTCAGCACCGGCTCCTTTGGGCCGATGCCGAGCCTGGGCGCGGTGACGAAGTAGTTGTCCTCGCACGACCACGAATAGATCAGCCGCGCCGCCACATCCTTGCCGGCGTAGCGGCCGACCGCCACCGCGCCCTCGCTGGTGCCTGCCAGCACGATCCGCAGCCGGTCCACCCAGCTCCAATCGCGCGACGCCTTCAGCGCGTTCTCCAGTTCGGCCAGCCGCAAGGCGTGGACGCGCTCATAGATCGCGACGTCGACCGGCGAGGCGTAGGTCAGCCGGTCGGGAATCGCGAGGCTGTCGGGCGCCACCGACGCCACGCCGAGCTCGTCGGCGAGCCAGGCCTGGAACTCCTTGACCGCCGGCGCGACGCCGCTCGACCCGTGCATCACGATCACGAGCGGCGCGATCCCGATCACGTCGGGCGCGTCCTCCGCATGCCCCTCCCAGCGCCGGCCGCCGACGAGCGCCGCCGGCAACACCACATGGGCCAGGCTCCAGGTCAGCGCGAGATTCGCCGACGACGGCTCCAGCACCGTGCCCCTGGTCTCGCCGGGCGTGTCGGCCGCGAGGCAAGCGGTCACGAGCAGCAGGGCGGCAGCCACCGACAGGACACGCGCCACGAACATGATCGATCCGTCCTCCTGCGAGGCGAGCACAGCGAGCCTGGCGCGCACCGTCCGTTTCAATCACGGCATCGGGCTGCGGACAAGCAAGGTGCGACGGACAGAGCATGCAGGGCACGCATGCGGTGACGCGATCAGCGCGCGCGCAGCCGCCGGCGCTGGGCGCGTGGCGTGTCCATCGACCGGACGTGATGGCGAGGCGTGGCCGCAGCGCAGAAGATCGCATTGGGCGCGGCGGCCGGCACGGCGGCGGCCTCGCGCGCTCCTCCGCAGCCGCTGACGACGCGAAGCCGCGGCGCAACCGGCGACATGTCCCGCAAGCTCTCCTGCCGTACGCTCCCATCGCTCGGGATCTCCACGGGAGAGAGAGCCAACAGCGTCGCCCGCAAGCCGCGAAGGATGGCGGCCATTGCGCGCAACGGCCGCGCCCAGCGAAACCGCCGGGCCGACCGCTTGGCGCGGCCCTCGGCGCGCTTGGCTCGCCCGGCTCCGCTGCCGCGCCGGCCGCGCTGACTGGACGCGGATCCCTCTTCATCGACCTGCAGCATCGGCCGGAACGACAGTTCCGAGGGACCAGCCGCGATCAACAACTTGCGCATGCGTCTCACCTTGATCTCGTGACGGCCAACCCGGCGGCCGCGTTCGTCGAGACCATCGCGCAAGGACGGTGACCGCAAGCTGTTGCCCGATGTCAGCGACATGTCAGCTCCGCCGCCGGCGGTATCGTCGCCGGAAGCGAGTCATGGCTCACATTCTCTCTCCCAGCCGCGCCATCACCAGATCGAGCACGTCGGCCTCGTCGAACGCCGCCGCGGTGAGCGCCGCGCCCGCCGCGATCAGTTCGTCGTGACCAAGGTTGGTGCGCATGCCGACGGTCGCGATGCCGGCCGCCGTCGCCGCCGCGATGCCGGCGCGGGAATCCTCGAAGGCGACCGACCTTTCCGGCACGGCATCGATCGCACGCAGGCCTTCCAGATAGGGCAGCGGGTGCGGCTTGCCGTGCGGCAACTCGTCGCCGATGATCACGGCGCGAAACCGGTCCATCAGCCCGAGCCCGTGCAGGATCAGCTCGGCATTGGCCCGCGGCGCGTTGGTCACGGCCACCACCGGAATCGCCGCCGCCGCGGCCCGATCGAGCAGCGCCGTCAGGCCCGGCAGCGGCTGCACCGCGCCGGCGGCGAGGCTGCGAAACACCTCCTCCTTCTGCGCCATGACCGCCGCGCGCCGCTCGGGCGCCTCATCCGGCAGAAATTGGGCGGAGATCGACAAATTGGATCGGCCGAGCAGTTCGCGGGCCGCCCGCGCGCGGTCGAACACGTGGCCATACGGCCCAAACACCGCGTTGAAGGCCTGCAGATGCAGCGCATCGGTGTCGGCGAGCGTGCCGTCGATGTCGAACAGCAAAGCCCGCCCCTTATTGATAACGCCTCGCATCAGCAAATTGACCTCAACTCATCCGGATGTTGACGCGATCTGATCCAACTCTCGACCATTCCGCCTGTCGTTATTCCCCAAACGGCGTGAAACCGCGACGGGGGAAATTGCGATGATCGGCCAGTTGAGCGCATTGCCTGTTTTGACACCGTCGAGGCTCGGAGCGGCCGCCGCGCTGGTCTCAGTCATCTGGATTGCCGCACCCGGCGCCGCGCAGGCCGGATCCGCCAACGGCGACATGGTCAACGGCCAGTACTGCAACGATCTCTGCAAGGCCTATATGGCCTGGTCCAACCGCATGCTGGCCGTCACCCAGCCGGCGTCCTATTCGCGGCCGCAGGTGCGGGTCGCGGTGCCGCAGAGCATGACGCCCAAGAAGATGGACAAGGCCGAGAAGCCGGACCGGATGGCGCAGCACGGACCGAAGCCGCATCGGCCCGCCAACCTGAACTCCTTCGCCCAACTGCCCTCCGGCAGCCAGGCCACGCAGTCTTCGATGGAGCCGCCGCCGAGCGACCTCGCCGCGTCCGACGCGCCGGCGACAGGTCGGCTGTTCGCCGCCGACCCGCTGCCCCACTCCGCCATCGCCGACATGCGCCGCGCGACCGACGCCGCCGGCCTGCGGCTGGTGTCGATGACCGAGCCCGTCACGGTCGGCGAGGCCGGCGGCAGCCCGCGCTCGAAGATGCCCTCGATCTGGATCATGCTCGCGGCAGCCGCGCTGCTGGCCTATTTCGGGCACGGCTGGCTCAAGCGCCGCAACGGCGCGTCGCACCACCTCAACTGAGACGGCAGGAACTGCGACGTCAGGTCGCCCGCGCAACGCCGCGGGAACCATTCCGGACAAATTGACCACCTGCCCTCGTCTGCGACCGGAGCTTCGGTTGAACTCGCAGCGCCGCGGCTCTATGCGTGGGCGATGAACATCGCCCTCACCGCTCCACCGCTGAGTTCCTGGCCGCGCCATCACGCGGACCTCAAGCCTGCGCCGTTCCTGCCGATGAGCCGCAAGGAGATGGACGCGCTCGGCTGGGACGCGTGCGACATCGTGCTGGTGACCGGCGACGCCTATGTCGACCATCCTTCGTTCGGCATGGCGATCATCGGCCGGCTGCTCGAGGCCCAGGGCTTTCGCGTCGGCATCATCTCCCAGCCCGATTGGCACTCCGCCGAGCCGTTCAAGGTGCTCGGCAAACCGCGCGTGTTCTTCGGCGTCACCGGCGGCAACATGGACTCCATGGTCAACCGCTACACCGCCGACCGCCGCATCCGCAGCGACGACGCCTATACGCCCAACGGCGAAGGCGGCAGGCGGCCGGACCGCTGCACGCTGGTCTATGCGCAGCGCTGCCGCGAGGCGTTCAAGGACGTGCCCGTCGTGCTCGGCGGCATCGAGGCGTCGCTGCGCCGCATCGCGCATTACGACTACTGGTCCGACAAGGTGCGCCGCTCGGTGCTGGCCGACGCAAAGGCCGACATCCTGATCTACGGCAATGCCGAACGCGCCGTGATCGAGGTCGCGCATCGGATCGCCGGCGGCGAAGCGCCGAAGGACATCCGGTCGGTGCGCGGCACCGCGCTGTTCCGCAAAGTGCCCGAGGGCTTTGTCGAGCTGCATGCCGACGATCTCGACTCCGCCGACGAAGGCGCTGCGCGCGAGAAGGGCGACGTCGTGGTCCGGCTGCCGTCCTGCGAGCAGGTCGAGGCCGACAAGGAAGCCTATGCCCGCGCCTCGCGCGTGCTGCACCGAGAGAGCAATCCGGGCAATGCGCGTCCCCTGGTGCAGCGTCATGGCGACCGCGACCTCTGGCTCAACCCGCCGCCGATCCCGCTGACCATGGCGGAGATGGATAGCGTCTACGATCTGCCCTATGCCCGCGCGCCGCATCCGTCCTATGGCGACGCCAAGATCCCGGCCTGGGACATGATCAAGTTCTCGGTGACGATCATGCGCGGCTGCTTCGGCGGCTGCACCTTCTGCTCGATCACCGAGCATGAGGGCCGCATCATCCAGAGCCGTTCGGAAGGCTCGATCCTGCAGGAAATCGAGCGCATCAGGGACAAGACGCCGGGCTTCACCGGCGTGATCTCCGACATCGGCGGCCCGACCGCCAACATGTACCGGATGGCCTGCAAGGACCCCAAGGTCGAAGCCGCCTGCCGCCGGCCGAGCTGCGTGTTTCCGGAGATCTGTCCGAACCTCAACACCTCGCATGACGATCTCATCCGGCTCTATCGCAAGGTGCGCGAGGTCAAGGGCATCAAGCGCGTGATGGTCGCCTCCGGCGTGCGCTACGATCTCGCGGTCGAGAGCCCGGCCTACATCAAGGAGCTGGTCACGCATCACGTCGGCGGCTATCTGAAGATCGCGCCGGAGCATACCGAGCGCGGCCCGCTCGACAAGATGATGAAGCCGGGCATCGGCAGCTATGACCGCTTCAAGCAGATGTTCGACGCCGCCGCCAAGGAGGCCGGCAAGAAGTACTACCTGATCCCGTATTTCATCGCCGCCCATCCCGGCACGTCAGACGAGGACATGATGAACCTCGCGCTGTGGCTCAAGCGCAACCGCTACCGCGCCGATCAGGTCCAGACCTTCCTGCCGTCGCCGATGGCCACGGCGACCGCGATGTACCACACCGGTGTCAACCCGCTGCGCGGCGTGCGTCACGGCGGTAGTGACAAGGTCGAAGCCATCAAGGGCCTGCGGCAGCGAAGGCTGCACAAGGCATTCCTGCGCTATCACGACCCCGATAATTGGCCGGTGCTGCGCGATGCGCTCAGGGCGATGGGCCGCGCCGATCTGATCGGCTCGCGTCCCGAGCAATTGGTCCCCGCGCATCAGCCGCCGGGCACCGGCAAGGCCGCAACGACACGGCGGCCGGTGCGCCCGGAGCAGCGACCGCAGCGTTTCACGACGAAGGGTGTGCGGATCAGGAAGTAGTCCGCGCTGGACGACCTCCGATCTCGGCGTCAAAGGCAAGCCCGCGCCCCACACTCCCCCGTCGTCCCGGACGAGCGCGCATCGCGCGCGAAGATCCGGGATCCATAACCACAGGGAGACGTGTTGGGCACATCCTGAGCCGCCAGCGTGCCTCACACATCCGCCGGTGGTGATGGGTCCCGGCTCAAGGCCGGGACGACACTGAGTGTGTCGCATGGCCGTTCCACCTCACAGTCGTGATGAGCATCGTGAGCGCGACGTATCTACGCCCACGCACCACATCCACTACACGATTTTTCCAAACAGCACGCCGCAGCCCCGCGGCGCAGATCGCGCCCAGGTCATGCTGCCGACATCGCCCTCGAGAAACGAGAGGGCGCGGGGAAGACCGGACCTCGACTGAGGTCCGTGGCCCGCCTGCGGAAAAAAATGCAGGCGGCAGGTACCACGGTTCAGCCGGACGACCCGGCCTTCCCCGCGCGCTGGTTTTAACGGCTGCTTCGCGATCTCCCTGGGGACCGGGCTGTCTTGCCCCCATCACCGGCGAGATGCTCGTGGCACCATCAACCGGCTTGACCTCAGCATCGGGAGGCCAGGACCACGCGACTTGACCGTACGTCCCAGGCCTGCTCGCCGGCCCCGCAAATGCAGAGCCCCAAGCCCGACACGTCCACCGCTTCCCGCTTGCTACGCTCCGTGACGATCGGCCGAAACGCCCCTCTTCATCGCGAGCGGGATGCCCGGAAACATCGTTCTGATTTGCCCGACGATGCAAGCCGAACAGCGTGCGACAAACTGGCTCGACGGGCAATTTGCGCATGACGGGGATGCGGGAATTGCCCGTCGGGCCGACGCCGACAAGAAGGAGCAAGAATCTAATTAATCTGAGGAGAACTCTCCCACGAGTTGCCAACGTATTCATTGTTGTTCTCAGACAAAAACCACCCACCATCGTTCAGGCGACGGCACACGTTGTAACTGAACTTGCACCCCCAAACGTAAACACCGCCACCCCCTGTGATGCCATCCATTCTGAACATCGAATAGCCTGATTGATTGCGCTCGAATGAGCACTTGCGAAACATGATCTGCTCGACCTCGCCAAAGAAGCTACACAGATCAAACTCACGATTGTCAGCAAACACGCAACCAGTAAACGTAATGTTCTGGCTGTTGGAAATCTTGAGAATTCCGTAGGAGCAATCCCGAACCGTCGTATTGTCAACATCAACGTCAGCACAATTCTCAAACTCAAAGCCATATGTCCCTGATCCGTACAAATCGCAATTTCTGACCTTCACTCCATTGCAATTCACAAATCTCAGAACACCACCTTGACAGTACCCAGCGCTGACATGACCTAAGGTAAGGTCAGTTATCGCGATGTTTCTGCAGTTCTCGAAAGTAATAACCCAAGAGTATTGCGGCTCGACCAGAAGCGCGGCATCATCACCTTCAATCTCGAAATGCTCCACCCCGGCGATGACAAGCTCCTTGCCATCGAAAACGCTGTTCCACCTCACGTTTTCGGTAGCAAGCGGAAAGCCATCGTTTAAAAGAAGTTCGACGCTACTTACGTGGACTATACGGTGAGACGAGACACTTTGGATTAGGGCTCTAACTGTCTCAATCGAAATGGGCGGCGACTGCTGTGCCGATCGAACAGGGTTGACAGGCTTGTAAGTCAGGCGCACCGGCTCGGACATTTGACTTGCGTCGAAGAATAGCTGGACGTCGACAAACGTCGCTTTCCGCAGCTCGTCCCGAAGAACCTCAATACTAGAAATGTCCAGCGTCCACCCGAGTGTATCGGATTCATTGCTCATAACACCTACCCCCATGGTCAAGGTGCCTTGAAATGACAGATGCAAAGGCTTCTTTCGGCGGGCCGGGCCGTTCACCGGCTGAATCTGGACCAGCCAATTGTCGCGCAATACATAAGGATGAATAGCAAAGACAGGCTTCCGCTTGAAGAACGCCTCAATATATCGCTCGGCTATCGGCTTTAGGACCCAAGTAGCAAGCGCAGTGATGACCGCAACAATCGCTGTGTTTAGGTCGACTTGCATTCCTTATTCACCTAGGATCGTAAAAGATGAGGATCATTGATCCGTTCACCAATCTGGCATGGCGACCCGATTCGTCAATCTTGGGTTGCTCCCCGAACCGCTTTATTTGCTTGCCTGCACCGTATGTTCAGCCAGCAGCGATTGCGGTGACACCGGTAGACTGCACACAATTGAACGCCAGCGCGCCGCGCACTCACCGCCGGCTCATCTACCGGTGGGCACGCGTCGCCTCAAGGCAGCACTGTACCCAACTAGCCAGAGCCTAAGGCATCTCCCCAGCTCAAGCCGCCGTGGCTTGTTCACCGTCTCGATGCGATCGAGAATCTTGCCGAGATCGCGCCTCGCGATCTGGCGTCGTAGTCGGTCTGCAGATTGAGCCAGAGCTCCGGCGATGTATCGATGAATATGCATTGAATGCACCGATCGTCGTTCGGAAAAAGCGGCTTGCGCCGCCCGATCTCGGCGTGTAGACGGCGCCTGTCGCGAAAAGCGGTCGTTGCCTACGGCCGAGTACAAGCCGTCCATCTGCCTTTTGGCATGGACCGGCCCAGCGTCTCCCACACATCGATCGCCTGACAGATCGTCAGGCTCCAGCGAGCGGTCGCGCGTGTTTGCGCCATCGGCTCGCGTGGACCGGAGCGCGCCATGACCAGGGCTGTTGCCGTCATCTATCTCACCATCGTGCTCGATGCCGCCGGCATCGGGCTGATCTTTCCGATCCTGCCGTCACTGCTGCACGACGTGACGCGCACCGACAACGTGGCGTCCTCTCTCGGCGTCATGACGGCGCTCTACGCCGCGATCCAGTTCATCTGCGCGCCGGTGCTGGGCTCGCTGAGCGATCGGCTCGGCCGGCGCCCGCTGCTGCTGGTCTCGCTGGCCGGAGCCACAGTCAACTACCTGTTCCTGGCCTTTGCACCCGATCTCTGGATGCTCCTGCTCGGCCGTGCCATCGCCGGCGCCACCAGCGCAAATGTCTCGGTGGCCGCGGCCTACATCACCGACATCTCGCGCGACGAGGAACGGGCCCACCGCTTCGGCCTCCTCAATGCGATGTTCGGCATGGGATTCATCATCGGGCCCGTGCTCGGCGGCGCGCTCGGCGACCATTGGCTGCGGCTGCCGTTCGTCGTGGCGGCGGCCTTGAACGGATGCAACGTTCTGCTGGCGTTGCTGATGCTGCCGGAATCGCGACCACCGGACCGTAGCAAGATCGAGATCGCAGTTCTGAACCCGCTGCGGCCACTGCGCTGGGTGTTCGCCGTCAAGAGCCTGTTGCCGGTCGTTCTCCTGTTCTTCCTGTTCAGCGCGACCGGCGAGGCCTATGGCGTCTGCTGGGCGCTGTGGGGCGGCGACACCTTCCACTGGAGCGGTCTTTGGATCGGGCTGTCGCTCGGCGCCTTCGGGGTGTGCCAGACGCTGGCCCAGGCCTTCCTGCCCGGCCCGGCCGTGAGATTGCTGGCCGAGCGCGGCGCCATCCTGACCGGGGTCGCCTGTGTCTGCACGGCCCTCACCGCCATGGCGTTCGTCAACCGGAGCTGGATGGTCTTTGGCGCCATGCCGCTGTTCGCGCTCGGCGGCATGGGCATGCCGGCCCTGCAGTCGATCGCCACCCGGCAGGTGGACGAGGATTTGCAGGGGCAACTCCAGGGCGTGCTCGCCTCCACGGTCAGCCTCGCATCGATCGTTGCGCCGCTCGGCTTCTCGAGCCTGTACTTCGTCGTCAGGGACGATTGGCCCGGGGCGATCTGGCTGTCGGTCGTCGCCATCTACGCGATCGCCGTTCCCATCGTTCTCACGCTGCGCCCAGCCAAGCCGGCGGCTGTGCCCTGATGTATCGGAACGATCGCCGTCGCCGTCCGTTGGACCCGATGCCTCAGATCGAACTTGTAAAGCCGCTCTCTCGCGCGATGCAGATCTATCTCCGCGTGGCCGGACACGATCTCGACCAGGGAACGCGACGCGCCCTCGCGCGGCATATCCGCGGGCTGGCCGAACAAGGCGTGCATGATCCCGGCCGGCTGACCGTCTGCGGCCTCAGCTATCTGCGCAAGCTCGACCGCCAACGCGGCCGCGAACGATTCTGATAACGATCCTGATCAAGGCACGCCGCCCGTGCTAGCAGCTCGAGTCCCCACCGGCCCAGCGATAGATGCGGCTGCTCAGGGGGCCTGCTCCCATCGGGTTGCTAACCTTGATGGTCACGCGGGATCCAGAGCCGGATTTTTCGATGCGCGCCGCGACGAAGTAGTTCATCCGGATCCCATAGCTGCCGGCGACCAGGCGAAACTCCGCGAAGCCGCGGTCGCGGTGCAGTTCGCCTTCGGCTTCGATCTGTCCCTGGGCCGGGTTGCCTGGACTGAAGACCGGGACGGGCGGATTGCAGCGCTTGCCGGTCTCGATCAAGCGGCGGTAGATTTCCTCGTAGCTTTCGGAAAAGCTTCTGCTATCGGCAACGTCGCGCGAATTCAGGCCCTCCGGCGACGTCGCACATCCACCGAGCAGCGCCATGGCAGCCGCCGTCAGCGCCGCACGCAAAGCGAACTTCATTCCCATGAACCGTCCCCCAGCGCCCAACGATCGCCTCGCCCCGAGTGATCACCGTCGTCTTCACGCTACCTGAAGGATACGCGAGTTCCCGTGAACCATGCAATATGCGACGCGTCCAGACTTGGTGCTTTTGCCCCGGAGATGTCTTGACATGGCGGTCGGAGACTGAGGTTGAGGTCAACCCGCCAGCAGCGATCGTCGTCTATCGGTAGGAGCCGAACGCGGGGACCATCCGCATCGTTTGCGCGTGAGCGAAATCAGCGGCGCACCAGTTGGCTCCGATGATGGGCCGGCATTCGGAACGATCGCCGCCGGCTTCCGTTGACTTCGATGCCTCGGATCGAACTTGCCAAGCCGCTCTCGCGAGCGATGCAGATCTATCGCCGCATGGCCAGACACGATCTGGACCAGGCGACGCGGCGCGCGCCGGCGCGGCACATGCGCGGGATGGCCGATCAGGGCGTGGATGATCCCGGCCGGCTGACCGTCTGCGGTTTGAGCTATTTGCGTCAACTCAACCGACAACGCGACCGCGAGCGATCCTGACCTGTCGCGTCGGACACATGGCGATTGATCGTGAGCGGACCGCACCTCCGATCCGCCCGATCGCTTGGCTACATCACGCCTTTCAGTTCAGGCGAGTGCGACGGAGATGGCCGGGGCAAGCGCGGCCATGACGACGATGAAATGGCGGGCATGACTTAGATCGACTACGCGATGACCTTCTCGCGCCCAATCGATCCTCTGCTGGTAGCGACCGCCTCAGTTCGCACTGATCGCGTGCAGATGCATCGCGAGCATCATCGGATCGTGGTGCGGCTCGGCGGAATAGGACGCATAGGCCGTTGCGTGGTCATGGTTCGCGCCGGCATCGGTGCCATTCAGCGCAGCAGCATCGGCCTGGGCATTCGCCAGCACCTGCGCGGCGCCGGCGGCATCACCCAGCTTGGTGAGGCTGGCGGCCGTCTCGGCGGCCACGGCGGAGGCGATCGCGACGGCCTGCTGCGGCGTCTGCACCGGTGCGGCGACCCCGGCGGCGTGCGGGATCTGGGCGAGCAGCGCCTGCGTGTCGGGGGTCGAGATATTGTAGCCGAGCGTCTCCAGCACCACGAGATCGATCGGCGACAGTGTCTGCGACGTGGTCGGATTGTAGAACTCGTTCAAGGGATCGCGGGCGCCCTGGATGCCGGTGTTGAGGAAGTCGGCCGGGTCCGACATCTGGCCGTAATCGGCGATCTTGGTGAGCCCGCCGTCGAGCGAGAAATAGGCCGGCGGCGCCGAGCTGATGCTGTTGTTGATCAGATGCTGCCCCGGCTTGGTGAAGTCGAACAGGTCGAAGATGTCGAGATTGCCCGGCGACGGCACCCGTCCCAGCGCATGCGACAGTTCGTGCAGCGCGACGCCGACCAGCGACTGCGTCGGGATGTCGGTGTTGAAGACGGCGAAGCCGTCCTCCGTCGTCGTGCTGTTTGGATCGATGAGCCCGAGCACCTTGGCCTGGGCGTTGGCGACGAACACCTGGGAATGGCCCTGCACTGCCCGCCCCGTCGGCAGGTTGTCGAACACCGTGTCGCCGGCCACCGCGTGGTCCTGCAGATCGGTTCGGAGCTGCGCGTAGCTGGCGAGGACGCCATTGGAGACATTGGCGCCGGCGCCGCCGCCGGTGCCGGCGAAATCGATCGCGAGGTTGACCGTGGCCTGATCGGTGATCGCCGAGGACAGGATCGCCGCAGCCTGCTCGACGCCGGCGCGGAAGCTTTCGGGCGCGGCAGCAGCGGCGGCATCGAAGGTGAGGTTGAAGGTGAGACCGCCGGTGTGAACCGAGACGGTCTCGGAGCCGTCGGCATGCACCACCGGATCCGACACCGCGCCGGGCGGCAGCACGACAGGCGGGGCGGCCGCAGCCGTATTGGTGGTCGCGTTCTTCGCCGCCGCGGCCGGATCGGGCATCATGAGGCCATCTGAGCTCAGCCCGAGCTGGTCATAGGTCAGCGTGTTCATCAGACGGACTCCTTGATCATGGCCCCCGCGTCTCCAGCTGCGAGGCGTTCGCAGGCTGCGACCATCATCGGCAAGTGAGTGAAAAGTCTGACGCTGCCGGACCCACTTCGGGGCAGCCGCGCCACGGTTTGGATGCGGCCGGACGGGCCCGCCATGCTCCTGCCGCGCTGGTCTCGCGCGACGAATGACGGCAATCTGCGGCAGGCGTCCGCGATGGATGCAGCCAACATCATTCAGATCGAGAGCCTCCCATGAAGATGCGCCCGCTCGGCCGTTCCGGCCTCAACGTTCCGCCCCTCTGCTTCGGCTGCAACGTGTTCGGCTGGACGGTGGACGAGGCGGCCTCGTTCCGCCTGCTCGACAAGGTGCTGGAGTCCGGGATCAACTTCCTCGACACGGCGGACGTCTATTCGCGCTGGGTGCCCGGCCACAGCGGCGGCGAGTCCGAGACCATCATCGGCAAGTGGATGAAGCTGCGCGGCAACCGCGATCGCATCATCCTCGCCACCAAGGTCGGCATGGACATGGGCGACGGCAAGGTCGGGCTGAAGGCCGACTACATCGCGCGCGCGGTGGAGGACAGCCTGCGCCGGCTGCAGACCGACGTCATCGATCTCTATCAGTCGCACAAGGACGACGAGACGACGCCGCAGGAGGAGACGCTGGCGGCCTATGACAGGCTGATCAAGGCCGGCAAGGTGCGCGTGATCGGCGCCTCGAACTTCTCGGCCGAGCGGCTGCAGGCCGCGCTCGAGCTGTCGGCGAAGAGCGGCTTGCCGCGCTATGAGAGCCTGCAGCCGGAATACAGCCTCGCCGAGCGCGCATCCTACGAAGGCGCGCTGCAACGCGTCTGCGAGAACTACGGCGTCGGCGTCATCACCTTCTTCTCGCTGGCCGCCGGCTTCCTCACCGGCAAGTATCGCTCGGAGGCCGATTTCGGCAAGAGCCCGCGCGGACAGCGCGGCATCCCGAAATACATGAACGAGCGCGGCATGCGCATCCTCGCCGCGCTGGACGCGGTCGCAAGGGAGACCGGAGCGCAGCAGGCCTCGATCGCGCTGGCGTGGCTGCTGGCGAAGCCGTCGGTGACGGCGCCGATCGCCAGCGCCACCAGGCCCGAGCACGTCGACACCCTGGTGGCGGCGACGCAGCTCGCGCTGACCGCGGATCAGGTCGCGCGGCTCGACGCGGCCAGCGCGTGAGCGCCGGCGCGCGGCGCCATCATTCAGCGCCGAGCATGCGACGTTTCGACACGCACGCAGTGCGATCGTTCTCCGCCGAACACGGCCTGTGATCGAGGATTCGGCGCGCTCAGCGCCGGTCCTCGATCGCGGCACTTGATCACGCTGCTCCTGCACCGCATTTTCAGCACAGCCGTGAAGCGGGCCGGGCGACTTTGCAGCATCTCGCGGATCGCCACCTCACGGCCAAACTTCGGCCGGGATCGAACTGCTAAGTCCACTGTCAATTTAGAATGTATCGAGGAAGCGTTCGGTGAATCGTGTCGCGCGCGTAGCTGTTGGCGCATTCGTATTTGCACTTGTTCTGTCATCCGTCGTGGCGCTGGCTGGTAGCGCCCGGGCGCAGCAATTGCCGCAGCGCCCGCCGGCCGGCGGCGCCGTCGGTACGCTGCCGGACCGCGAGGCTCTGAACTCCGGCACCGTCACCGTGATCACCGCGCCGATCGGCGGGCCGATGTCGGTCATGGGCTCCGACATGGCCGCGGTGCTCGACGAGGGCGAGAGCCTGCGCGTGCTGCCGATCCTCGGCAGGGGCTCGGCGCAGAACCTCATCGACATCATCATGTTGAAGAACATCGACATGGGCTTCGTCACCACCGACGCGCTGGAATTCGTGAAGACGGAATACAACATTCCAGACATTGCCCAGCGCGTGCGCTACATCGCGCAGCTCTTCCACAACGACGTCCACATCGTCGCGCGGCGCGAGATCCGCTCGCTGGAGGATCTCAATGGACGGCGGGTGTTCGCCGAGCGCTCGATCGGCCTGCCGGCGGCGCGCACGATCTTCCGCCGGCTCGGCATCCGCGCCGACATCGACTCCCAGACTGATCCGACCGGCGGGCTGCAGAAGCTGATCGACGGCCAGGGCGATGCCTGGATCGCCTCGGTGTCGAAGGACGCGCCGATCATCAAGGGCATCAAGAACGAGGGCGGCCGGCTGCATCTCCTGACGATCCCCTATGACCACGCGCTGCAGGACATCTATCTGCCGTCGTCGTTCTCGTCCGAGGAATATCCGAACCTGGTGCCGCCCGGCACCAAGGTCGAGACCGTCGCCGCCTCGACCGTGCTGATGGTCTACAATTGGCCGGAGAACAGCGAGCGCTATCGCCGCACGGCGCGGTTCGTCGACGCGCTGTTCGGCAAGATCCAGGTGCTGCAATCGCCGCCGCGGCATCCGAAATGGCGCGACACCGTGCTGTCGGCGCCGGTGCAGGGCCTGGTCCGCTTCAAGGCGGCGCAGGAATGGCTCGACGGCGCCCGCACGATGCAGTCGCCGGGCCAGGATGCCAACCCGGCCGAATTCCGCAAGTTTCTCGACGAGCGCAAGGCGCAGGCGCGGATGTCGCCGGACGAGGCCGCGAGACTCTACAGCGACTTCCTGAAGTGGCAGCGGAGCAGGGAGCCGCGCTGAGCGCGGGCCGCGCGAGGCTCGCGAGGTCGGGGCGCGGAATCGTTAAACGGAGCGCGGCGGCGGCGCGGCCTTCTCGGCTGTGCGGCGGACCGCCGGGATTGCCGCCTCGGCCGCCGCCGGTGCACCGCCCGGCTGAGGCGCGGCAGGCGCGAAGCTGAGCTCGACCGTGGTGCCGCCACCTGGCGTCTCACGCAACGCCACGCGGCCGTGATGCGTCGCCATGACCTGCGACACGATCGAGAGCCCGAGCCCCATGCCGTCGCCATGGGCGCGGCCGCGCTCGAACGGCTGCAGCAGGCGCTCGGGCTGATCGGCCTGCAGGCCCGGCCCCGAATCGATCACGCTCAGGCGCGCCGACGCGTCGACCTCGACGAGAATCGGACCGCCGGCGCCGGCATGCATGACGGCGTTCCTGATCAGGTTGGAGAGCGCGACCGCCAACGCGGGCTCCGAGCCGAGGATCGAGACCGGCGCATCGCATCCGGCGAAGCCGATCTCGAGGCCGGCCTTCAGCGCCATCGGCACATGCTCGGCCGTGACGCGCCGGGCCAGCGCCACCAGATCGATCTCGGTCAGCTCGACCGGCTCCATCGAAATGCGCGCCAGTTGCAGCAGCATGGTGACGATCGACGACAGCTTCTGGTTCTCGCCGACGAGACGTGCCCGCAAGCCAGCATCCGGGATTGCCTCGAGCATGGTCCGCGCATTGGTCAGCGGCGTCCGCAGCTCATGCGCCGCGTTGGACAGGAAGTTGCGCTGCGCCTCCGCGGCATGATCGATGCGCGACAGGGCGCGATTGAACGCGGTGACCAGCGGCAGCAATTCCGCCGGCGCGTCCCGCTCGGGCAGCCGTCGGCCGTCCGGCACGCCGTCGATCATCTCGGCCGCGCGCGCCACCGCACGAACCGGGCGCGCGATCAGCGTCGGCACGAACACCAGGGCCGCGAATACCGTCACGACCAGCACCAGGATGATTGGAAGCGCAACGACCGTCGCGTCGGTCAGCGTGCCCAGCATCAGCTGCGTCGACGTATAGGCGACGCCGCCGGTCTCGATCCAGACCTCACCGACCGGCGTATTCCGAACGGCCGTCATGCGTTTGAAATTCCGCGTCTCGCCATCGATCGCATAGGCCAGAAAGCTGGTGCCGTCCTGCGACGACAGAGGCTTGTGCGGACGCCATTTCGGAATCGGCCCGTAGCTGACCTCGCCGCTCTTGTCGGAGACGACGTACCAGAATGTCGCGAAATCCTGGATGATCTTGTCGAGACGCGACGTCTGCTTGATGAGCAGCTTGCCGCCGGCATCGCGGGATACGGCCTCCTTCAGCGCATCGGCGACGTCGGCGGCGCCCCATGTGCCGTCATCGTCGCCGCCGAACCGGATCAGCAAGGCGGCCGCGCAGATCAGCATGATGGTGGTGACCACCCCGATCAGCGTCGCCGAGAGCAACGTGATCGAGCGGCGGATACGGCTGAGCTTCTGCCACCTCACCTGCGTCACTCGCCGCTGAGGAGATAGCCGAGGCCGCGCACCGGCCTGATGGCGGCCTTGCAATTGGCCTCGCGCAGCCGGCGGCGCAACCGCGAGACGTGGGCCTCGATGGCATTCGACTGGATCTCGTCCTCAAAGCCGTAGGCCGCGGCTTCGAGCGTCTCGCGCAGGACCACCCGCCCGCTGCGGCGGACCAGCGCCTCAAGGATTGCCAGCTCGCGCCGCGGCACCACGATGGGCACGTCCTCGACGCAGACGGCGCGATTGACGATGTCGTAGCTCAGATTGGCGATGGAGACCGTCGCGCCGCGGTCGAGAAACAGCCGGCGCAGCACCGCCCTCGCCCGTGCCACCAGCTCGATCGGCTCGAACGGCTTGGCGACGTAGTCGTCGGCGCCTTCGTCGAGCGCACGCGCGATGTCGGCGGGGTCATCGAGCGCGGTCAGCACGACCGTCGCCGGGCTCGGCTTCTGCTGCCGCAGATCCGGCAACAGCGCGAGCCCGTCGCCGTCCGGGAGGCCGCGGTCGATCACCACGAGCTCAAAATTGCGCACGGCGATCGCCGCACGCCCTTCGTCGAGCGTCGTGACGATGTCCGACGAGCCGAACGCCGTCGCGAGCGCATCCCGCAGCCAGATCCCCAGCTGGGGGTCATCCTCAACGACCAGAACGCGCACGCGATTCTCCCGCATCATCGACAATCGGCTGTTCCTATCATTACGGAGGGATTACAATAGGATTACGTCGGCGGTGTTCTGATACTTTTGTTTGATCGCGCAAGCGAAGTTGACTCGTTCTGCCAGCGCCGATCGCGCGCAGCTCATATACTCCACGCTGCTGGCGGGCACTGGCCCTATCGCGACATCTCCGATTGCAAGCTGAACCGCTTCTCGGCTGGCGCGATTGCGGTCGTATGACGTGCCCCGCCGCGATGATCCGTTTTTCCATCGGCCGGCAAGCCGGCGGCGTCAGCCTTTCGTAATCGTCTTGGCCGAGACTGGCACACTCAAACAAACGCCGAGGATTCGCTCGCATGGAGCCTGCCGCATGATCGACCGGACACACCGGACGGTCCGCCCCCAATTATCGGCCGCGGCCGCTCACCGAACGTCCCGTTCGACGCACCATTTTTGATGCACACCGGCATGTTCCACGAGTTTGCGTTCTCGACCGTCGCTGAACGGTCGGACAGCCATCCGGCAGCCTGGCGCATTCCATTCCTGCGCTGGCTGGACGGCATCGAGGCCGGCTGGGCGGTGCCGCTGCTGCTGACCTGCTTCGTGGCCGTGTGGACGGCCTATCTCTCGATCGCCTATGCCGGCGCCGGCCTGCATCCCGACGTTCTCGAGACCTGGACA
Organism: Bradyrhizobium sp. SZCCHNR2028; assembly: GCF_032380995.1. Taxonomy (NCBI): domain Bacteria; kingdom Pseudomonadati; phylum Pseudomonadota; class Alphaproteobacteria; order Hyphomicrobiales; family Nitrobacteraceae; genus Bradyrhizobium; species Bradyrhizobium sp. SZCCHNR2028. The sequence goes on from NZ_JAUHJF010000009.1 coordinate 120,914, forward strand.
TTCGGACGGCAGTTCGCCTGGGGCTACGACAAGCATCCGCCGCTGATGGGCTGGATCGCCGGCGCCTGGACCGCCGTCTTCCCTCTCTCCGACTGGTCATTCCACCTGATGGCGATGACCAATGCGGCGCTGGCGCTGTGGTGCGTCGATCTCGTCTCGCGCCGTTTCGTCACTGGGGACAAGCGGGTGATCGTGCTGCTGCTGCTGATGCTGACGCCGGCCTATCAGTTTCACGCACAGCGCTTCAACGCCAACTCGGTGCAGCTCGCGACGTGGCCGCTCGCCACCTACTGCTTCCTGCGCGCGTTCGAAACGCGAACGCTGCCCTGGGCAGCCGCCGCGGGCCTGACGGCCGCGCTCGCACTGCTCGGCAAGTACTACTCGATCTTTCTGGTGATGAGCTTCGCATTCGCCGCCATGGCGCATCCGCAGCGACGCGCCTATTTCACATCGGCATCGCCGTGGATCTCCGGCGTCGTGGGCCTCGCCGCACTGTCGATGCATCTCGACTGGCTCGTCGCCAACGATGCGGCCCCCATTCAGTACGCGCTGCTGCACGCCAGGTCCAACCTGTCTACGTCGTTACGGGATTCCCTGTTCTTCCTGCTGGGGCTCGCGGCCGCGATGGCCGTGCCGGCCGCGACCTGGCTGATCGTCGCCGGCGCCAGGATCAGGTCTTTCTCCACGGAGATGGCCACGCTGAACGACGGCCTCCGGCTGTTGTCATATATCGCCATCGGCACGCTCGGCCTGCCCGTCATCAACGCGCTGGTCATGGGCACCGACCTGCCGTCGCTATGGGCGCTGCAGGGACTGTTCTTGTTCGTCGTGGTCGTCGTCTGCGCCACCAGCTATCCGATCGCGCGCTTTCATACCGTCAACATCGCGGTGCTGACGGCCGGGATCGCCGTCCTGGCTGCGATCGTTGCGGCGCCGCTCCACGCCTTCTATCGCAACAAGCACGGCTATGAGGAAGGTCGTACCTTCTACCAGCAGACCGCACGGGAAGCGACGCGACAATGGCGGGAGTTGACGGGGAAGCCGCTCGAGCATGTCGGCGGCACCGAGAGCCTTGCGCTCGCAACCACCTTCTACAGTGCCGATCATCCCGCTTACGGTCTGCCCACCACAGCCCACCAGACCGGTGCGGACTCTGGCAGCGGAGGCTGGATTTCGCTGTGCTTCCGCGACCAGGCGGATTGCATCGGCGCCGCGGAAGCGGCGGCCGCCGGATCCGGCAACTACGTCAAGCGCGAGTTCGCGGTGCAGGCCCGGCTGCTCGGCTGGACGGGATGCACACGAACGGTGGTGGCATTCCTGGTGACACGGCCGAAGGAACCGTAGGTCGAGGCAACGCTGGACGCGGCAGCCTCGTCAGCGGATCCGAACATTCGGATCAAGGACAAGGTCCCGCGTCGGCGGGACCTTGCGCTTGGGCGGCGGTCTCAGTCGTTGTCCCAGGATCCGTCGGAATAGCCGTCCCGGTAGCCGGACACATAGCCGTCGCCATAGTTGCCGTATTCCGCGTCGTACTCATAGACGCGGTGACGACGATAGACGACCCGCGGCGGCGGATAATCCTCGTAGCTGTAGACATAGGTGGGCGCGGAACGGGCGGTTGCCGCAGACCCGATCAGGGCTCCGATCGCCAGACCTCCGACGACGCCGGCCGCCACCGCCGCTCCGCGGTTGCCACCGGCATTGGCCGGCGTCGCGATCGTGCCTGCGATGGTCGAGGCCACGATCATAAGCGCGCAAATTCGTTTCATTGGGTTCTCCTTGCGATCAGCTCAGCCGTCGCTGCGGGAGACTCGCGGCCGCGGCTTACCGTATCATTACAGACGCAAGACGATGCGACCAACATGTGAGCGCGAGTGTCACCACGAGGTCCATCATGGCAGGCCGTTCGGACGTGTGGGGCTGGGACACAAACCGAACGGCCCGCTCACTGGACTCCGACGACGTTCGAAGCCATGCGGCGCCAGATCATGATGGAAGGTGCCGCAGGTGGGACGGAGCCGACCTGATCAGGCCGGGCTTTCGGGTCTGCGGCGGCGCTCCAATGTCCTTCCGATCGAACACCACATCGAGAGACGGCGAGCCATGGCTCATCATGACACGCTGTCGATGGCGCGACCGATGTGATGTCGGTCGTAAGGACGCATCGAAGCTAGCGTCACGGCCTTACCGCAGCATTACAGTAGACGCAGATGACGCGGGCATCTCACCAGTGGACGGCCGGGAAGAATTCAACGCGATCGTGCTGATTGCCCTCCGTGCTGACACACTGCGCGCGATCGAGCAGCCGGCTTCGAATGGATAGAAGACAACGCTCTCGGCAGGCGCGCTCGATGCACTTCACAGACGAACCGCTCCGACAGCGCAACGGCGACGCAGTTGCCTGCGGGCGATTTCGAAGGCGCCAAGCGGCGGGGTTGCGGTGGTCATGGTAGCACCGGCTGGGGCGGTTGCAGCTGACAATCAGAAGCTCTCCGCCATGTCAGTACCGACGGCTTCCCTTATACTGCGCGACCCGGCATCATGCCGATCATGAACGACGCAGCACAGCGCGCCCGCCGCGGCATCGGCCATTCGACCAACCTCGTGGGGCGTCCTTCCGAGTGGCTGGCGAGCGCTGCCTTCAACGAGGCGGCGGTGCCGCTGCACATCTGGGGCGTCACCGAGATGAACCCCAGCCTGTTCACGATGCTCGATCAGGCCGAACATCTCGCCGAAGCCGGCGAAGCCTTCACCACCTACACGATGGCAATGTTCGGGCTCGATCCCGAGCAACGCGCCGCGACGTCCGGCGGCCAGCGGCGTTTCCGCTCGTCCTTCCTGCGGCTGATCCAGGGCTGGGGCTTCGACAGCAACGGCCCGGAAGGCGCCGTGCTCAAGGGCTGGGTCGAGAGCCGGTTCGGCCTCGGCCCATCGTTCCACAAGGAGGCTATCGAAGCCGTGGCAAGCCGGGCCTGGACGACCTATGTCGAGGAGAAGATGTCGAGCCGCTTCCACAACAATGCGATCTGGGTGCAGCTCGATCTGCTGTTCGAATTCTGCCAATGGGCCATGCGCCGCTTCACCTTCCCCGACCAGACACATCTGACGCTGCATCGCGGCGTCAATTCGTTCGACGAGCATTGGATCGTGGAGCGAACGACGCGGCGCGAGGCGGTGGTCCGGCTCAACAATCTCGTCTCGTTCTCCTCCGACCGCGACACCGCCGGCTGCTTCGGCGACATGATCCTCACCGCGCGCGTCCCCGTCAGCAAGATCGTGTTCTTCAACGGCCTGCTGTCGTCACATGCGCTGAAGGGCGAAGGCGAATACCTCGTGATCGGCGGCGACTACCGCGTGAGCGTCGACTATGTGTGAGCGGATCGCAGCATGACCGCACTCGATGTCGAGGAACGCGCGCTCGCGGCCTATCTCGGCTTTGCCATCGGCGATGCGCTCGGCGCCACCGTCGAGTTCATGACCCGAGACGAGATCGCCGCGCAATATGGCGTGCATCGCGACATCATCGGCGGCGGCTGGCTGAAGCTGAAGCCGGGCGAGGTCACCGACGACACCGAGATGTCGCTGGCGCTGGGACGCTCGCTGATCCGCAATGGCGGCTTCGACGCACGCGACGTCTGCGAGGAGTTCGCGGCATGGCTTCGGACCGGGCCGGCCGATGTCGGCAACACCTGCCGCCGCGGCATCCGCCGTTACGTCATGCGCGGCACGGTCGAAGGTGTCTACGCCGAAGGCGACGCTGGCAATGGCGCGGCGATGCGCGTACTGCCCGTGGCGCTCGCGACGCTCGAGGCACCGGACAACGCCGAGACGTGGACGCTGGCGCAGGCGCGCGCCACGCACCATCATCCGTTGTCGGACGACGCCTGCGTTGCGCTGGTGCGCATGACTCATGCCTTGCTGCAGGGTGAGGGCCAGGACGCCGTCCGCCGCGAAGCCGAAGCTCTGATCGGCAAGCACCGCGCCTTCAGCTTCGTCCCCTACCCCGGGCAGAGCTCGGCCTTCATCGTCGACACCATGCAGACCGTGCTGCACCACTATCTCGCCATCGACTCGTTCACAGAATGCCTGGTGCAGACCGTCAATCAGGGCGGCGACGCCGACACGACGGGCGCTCTCGCGGGCATGCTGGCCGGCGCCACCTATGGGCTGGCGGCGATTCCTGCGCGCTGGCGCGACAGGCTCGACCGCGACGTGGCTGCAGCCATTCACGCGCAGGTGCCGCGGCTGCTAGAAATCGCGCGCGTGCTTCGGGTCTGATGTCTGGGACCAATGGCATCCAGACTTCGCAGAGTGTGCCGGTCGTGGCGGATCGGCTCCGACCGATCGTCATCTCAGCCACAACTCTCAACCATTCTGCGCCAACACCTCGCGCAGCGCGTCCGTCAGCCGCGCGAGCTCCGTCTCCGAGCCGATGGTGATACGCAGATAGTCCGCGATCCGCGGGGCGGTGAAATGGCGGACGAGCACGGCGCGCTGACGCAGGGCCGTGGCCAGCGCCTGGCCGGAATGATCAGGATGACGGACGAAGACGAAATTGGCGCTGGACGGCAGGACCTCGAAGCCGAGACGGGCCAGCGCGGCGGTGAGGTCGGCGCGGTTCTTCATGATGACCGAGCGCGCCTGTTGGAAATACGCGTCGTCCTCGATCGAGGCGATCGCGCCGGCCTGGGCGGGGCGGCCGAGCGGGTAGGAGTTGAAGCTGTCCTTGACCCGCGTCAGGCCTTCGATCAGGCCGGCGGCGCCGATCGCGTAGCCGACGCGCAGCCCGGCCAGCGCGCGCGATTTCGACATCGTCTGCACCACCAGCAGGTTGGGATGCTCGGAGATCAAAGGGATCGCAGTCTCGGCGCCGAAATCGACATAGGCCTCGTCGATGACGACGGCCACATCGCTGTGGGCAGCAGCCAACCGTGCGATCTCGGCACGCGACAGCGCAATTCCGGTCGGCGCATTCGGATTGGCCACGATCACGGGGCCGGGGCGGTCGACATAATCGTCGATACGCACGCGCATCTCGGCATCGAGCGGAACGGTCGCGTAGTCGATCCCGAGCAGCCGGCAGTAGACCGGATAGAAGCTGTAGGTCACGTCAGGGAACAGCAGCGGCGCAGGTTGCTTCAGGAGCGCCGCAAATGTATGCGCGAGCACCTCGTCCGAGCCGTTGCCGACGAACACCTGCTCGGGTGAGACCTTGTGATAGGCCGCGAGCACCTCGCGCAGCCGCGTTGCCTGGGGATCTGGATAGAGCCGCAAGGTGTCGGCAGCGGCGGCCCGTATGGCCTCGATCGCCTTCGGCGACGGCCCGAACGGGCTCTCATTGGTGTTGAGCTTGACCAGGCCCGGGATCTGCGGCTGCTCGCCAGGCACATAGGGCGACAGCCCATGAACGAGCTCTGACCAGAAGCGACTCAAGATTGTTCTCCTGCGCACCCGAGATCCGCCAATCGACGCATCGACCGGAAGTGATGGACGTGCGAATTGAACGTGCTGTGGTTCATCGGCGAATGGCGCGCCCGGAACGTTTCGAACGTCCGACCCTCAGATTCGTAGTTCAAAAACATTGCTACGCCACGCTATCCGACTGTACGCCACAGCGCAACGATAGACGCAAAAGTCCTTAATTTCGAGCCTTTTATCGCACATCCTCCTACAAGGTCGGGGTCGAACCGTCGAACTCCCCGATTTGCCAAAACCGTTTGAAAAACCGTTTTTGTTTCGGAGCGCTCCGATGGCCGATGTCCGCCTCCTGCTGACCGACAAAGAAATCGCTCGCCTGCCGACCCCGAGGAAGGGCTGGTATCTGGCGCGCGACACCGAACTGAAGGGATTCTTCGTCGTCGTCGGAAAGCGGAAACGAACCTTTACCGTCCAAGGCGACCTTCGCGAGGACGGCAAGCGAGCGACGTCGATCCAGGTCGCAATCGGCGACGTCAAAGAACTCTCGACAAGGACGGCCCGAGCGACTGCCAAGGAATATCTTGCTCAGATAAGCCGGGGTCAGCATCCCAAGGCCGGGTCGAAACCGAGTCGCGTCGCGGCCAGCGGGGATAGCCCGACCGCGCATCAATCCGGCGGCATCACGCTCAGGCAAGCGTGGGAGCGATATCGCGACGCCCACATGATTAGGAAAGGCCGTAGCGAGCGCACAATCGAGAGCTATCGGGATCACGTGGAACGAATCTTCATCAAATGGCTCGATACGCCATTGGAAGATTTGGGCCGCCACCCTGCAAAGGTGGTCGAGAGACATGACGAAATCACCAAGGAGAACGGGCCATATATTGCGAATGGAAGCATGCGCACTCTCCGGGCCATCTATTCCCACGCCCGAAAAGCCAACAAGACCTTGCCGCCCGATATTCCCGTCGGGGCTATCGACTGGAATGGAGAGAAGCGACGCGACACCGGAATGGGGCCCGGTGATCTGAGGGCCTGGTTTTCCGAATTGTCGGCTTTGGACAATCCGATCCGCCGTGAATTCCATCTCTTCACGCTGCTTTCGGGATGTCGGCCCACCGCGTTGCAGGAAACCACTCCGGGCAATATCGATTTCAAGAGACGGATCCTACACATTCCCAAGCCCAAGGGCTGCGCGAAGCGGGCCTTCGACATCCTCTATCTCGGGAAATGATCCGCTGCCTGATCCGAGTCATGCGTTTCGGACATCAGATGCATCCGTCGCATGCCCGCCAATGGATATTCCCGGCCGACAGCGTGTCGGGGCACATCGTCGAGCAGAAAGAAGATCGGGCCACGCTGTCGAAATGGGGTAACGATCTACGGCAGAGCTTTCGCACCATCGCCGCCGCAGCCGGCGTGTCGGAGTTCGATGCGAAGCTGCTGATGAACCACGCAATTCCCGGCGTGAACGCAGGCTACATCACTCGCCCTAAGCTGCTGGAGGATCACCTACGACGCCAACAACAAGCGATCAGCAGTACGGTATTTGCGGCATCGAATGCGAATAGCCCAAGTATCCGTCGGTGGCTGAAATCCACCAACTCGCAACTTCTCAATGTTATCGCTGACGACATTCGCGGGCAACAAGGGCTGAAGTCAGCGATCGCGGAATAGCAAGAGCGCGCTCCGTGGGAGAGAGGTGCTTAGTGTCGGCTCCTAGACGCGCGAAACGCGTGTAGCGATCCGCTCTTCTGCATAGATGACGGCACAAGCTCCCCTGTGGCGGAGAGAGTATCAGTCAATCTCCATTGAAAGAGAACGCATTTTCGTTCTTCCCCGACCCAAACCCACCGATTGAGCTACGGCCGGAGAATAGGGTTTCGCCCCCGACAACGACCTGTTCCGCCAATAATCCATCATCGCCGAAAGTCCATCAAGCGAGTCGATCAATGGCCGGCCTGCAATACGCACCCTCCAATGCGTTGATGCCTGGGACAAAGTCCTCGGCAAATGAGGTCTCGAACATCAATATAGCTATACAAAACAACTTCATTGGTATAATTGATCGAACAGCTAGCACTTTTACGTGCAGTATTGATGCACAAAATATCAGTACTGGCATCTCGACGATGATCACCGCAGCACAGCTCCGCGCGGCCAGGGCGCTTCTTGACATCGACCAGCGCCAGCTTGCCGAACTGTCTGGCCTTTCGGTCCCCACGATCCAGCGTATGGAAGCGAGCGAAGGCGTCGTGCGCGGCAACGTCGATTCCTTGATGAAATTGATCGAGGCGCTGATCCAGAGCGGCATCGAACTGATCGGCGACGGAGCAGCCAGTCAGACCGGAGGCCGCGGAGTCCGGCTCAAGGAGCCCGCACTCTCCGACTCGCGCCACGTGAAGGGTATGGCGAAAAGGGCATAGGATCCAATTCAGATGAGTGTCGTTGCATTCCTCATGCTCTGCGCAGCGGCGATGTTGGGGGTTGCGCTGTTGGCGGTAGCCATCGCGCGCGCGTATGCGGCGACTCGCATCATCTACGGCGCCATGCTGGCGCTGTGCAGCGCGGCGACGGTTTTTTCGCTTCTCGCGCTTGCCGGCCATGCCGGCGCCCCGACTGACCTCGTTCTGCCGCTCGGCCTGCCCTGGATCGGCGCACACTTCGCGATCGATGCGCTCGCGGCCTTTTTTCTCGTTGTCGTGAATATCGGCGGCGCCGTGGCAAGTCTCTACGCGCTCGGCTACGGCGCGCACGCGGAGGAGCCGCATCGCGTGCTGCCGTTCTTTCCGGCCTTCCTCGCCGGAATGAATCTGGTCCTGCTGGCGGCTGATGCCTTCAGCTATCTGTTGTCCTGGGAGTTCATGTCACTGGCCTCCTGGGCGCTCGTAATCGCGCATCATCGCGATCCCGAGAACATGCGCGCCGGCTACGTGTATCTGATCATGGCGAGCCTCGGCACGCTCGCGCTCCTGCTCGCCCTCGGCCTGCTCGCCGGGCCGGGCGGCAGTTACGACTTCGAGACGATCAGACATGGCGTGCGAACGCCGCTGACGGCTGCGATGGTCCTCGTGCTGGTCCTGATCGGTGCAGGATCCAAGGCCGGGCTGGTGCCGCTGCATGCCTGGCTGCCGCTTGCGCATCCGGCGGCGCCAAGTCACGTTTCGGCTCTGATGAGCGGCGTGATGACGAAGGTCGCGATCTACGCCTTCATCCGCATCGTGTTCGACCTTACCGGCGACCTGCCCTGGTGGTCGGGCGCGCTGCTGCTCGCGATCGGCAGCCTGAGCGCAGTCCTCGGCGTGTTGCAGGCCCTGATGCAGGACGACGCCAAGCGGCTGCTCGCCTATTCGACCATTGAAAATATCGGCATCGTCTTCATCGGGCTCGGCCTCGCGCTGTCGTTCCGAGCCGACGGCATGAATGCGGCGGCCGCGCTGGCCATAACGGCGGCCTTGTTGCACGTGCTCAACCATTCCCTCTTCAAGAGCCTGCTGTTCTTCGGCGCCGGCGCGGTGCTGACCGCAACCGGCCAGCGCGACATGGATCGTCTCGGCGGATTGATCCACCGCATGCCGGTGACGAGCTTCCTGTTCCTGGTCGGCTGCATGGCGATCTCGGCGCTGCCGCCACTGAACGGTTTCGTATCGGAATGGCTAACCTTCCAGGCCGTGCTTCAGAGTCCCGACCTGGCGCGATGGTTGCTGAAGGTCATGGTCCCGGCGGCAGGCGGCCTGCTCGCGCTCGCAGCAGCGCTGGCGGGCGCGACCTTCGTCAAGGCCTTCGGTATCACCTTCCTCGGCCGTCCACGCAGCACGGAAGCGGGACAAGCAACGGAGGTGGACCGCTTCTCGCTCTCGGCCATGGCGACACTTGCCTTGCTCTGCCTGATCACCGGCATCGTTCCGGGCTTCGTCATCGATGCCATCGCCCCGATCACGCACCAGCTTGCCGGCACGGCGCTGACGCCGCAGGGGAGCCGGCCCTGGCTCACGATCGTGCCGGAGGCCGAAACCGGCAGCTCCTATAACGGCTTGCTGGTCTTTCTCTTCATCACCACGTCCGCGCTGCTGGCGGTGTGGGCCATCCACCGCTTCGCCTCGCACGCGATCCGCCGCGGCCCGGCATGGGATTGCGGCTTTCCCGATCCCAGTCCGCTGACGCAATATTCCGGCTCGAGCTTTGCCCAGCCTATCCGCCGCGTGTTCCTAGCGCGGACTCCTGTCACGAGTGAAGAGGTCACCATGCCCGCGCCCGGCGACACACGCGCCGCCCGCTTCACGCTGACGATCGCCGATCCGGTGTGGGACTGGCTCTACGAGCCGTTTGCCGGCGCCGTCGAACGCGCCGCACTCCAGCTCAACAAACTGCAATTCCTCACCATCCGCCGCTACCTCAGCCTTGTCTTCCTCTCCCTCGTGCTGCTCTTGCTGGTGCTGGCGATATGGAGCTGATCTCCGCCCTTCTCGTTCAGGTCTCGCAGATGATGCTGGTGCTGCTGGCGGCGCCGCTGCTGACCGGCTTCATCCGCAAGGTGAAGGCGCGCCTCCAGCGCCGCCGCGGCCCGCCGATCGTGCAGCCCTATCGCGATATCCTACGGCTCCTGAAGAAAGAGGTCGTGGTCGCGGACAATGCCTCGTGGATATTCCGCGTCGCGCCCTATCTGATCTTCGCGGCGACCTGGGTCGCCGCCGCGCTGGTGCCGACCTTCGCCAAGGGTTTGCTGTTCAGCTGGTCCGCGGACCTCATCGCCATCATCGCGCTGCTCGCCAGCGCGCGGTTTTTCCTCGCGCTCGCCGGCATGGATATCGGCACCGCCTTCGGCGGCATCGGGGCGAGCCGGGAAATGATGATCGCCTCGCTCGCCGAGCCGGCCATGCTGCTGGTCGTCTTCACCATGGCGCTGGTTGCGCACTCGACGCAGCTCTCGGCCGTGGCCGATCTGTTCGCCTCGGGCGTCGGCCTGCGTGTCTCGCTGGGCCTTGCGATGGTCGGGCTGATCATCGTCGCCATCGCCGAAAACGGCCGCGTTCCGGTCGACAACCCGGCGACCCATCTCGAACTCACCATGGTGCATGAAGCCATGGTGCTGGAATATTCAGGTCGCCACCTCGCCATGATCGAACTCGCGGCCGCGGTCAAGCTGCTGCTCTACATCTCGCTGATCGGCTGCATCTTCGTGCCGTGGACGCTGGCTGCGCCCAGCGCGAGCACCGCAAGCCATCTGACCGGATTCACCGGCTATCTCGCCAAGCTCACTGTGTTCGGCTTTCTGCTCGGCGTGTTCGAGACCGCCATTGCGAAGATGAGGGTGTTCCGCCTACCGGATTTCATCGGCGCTGCCTTGATGCTCGGCCTGCTCGGCACGCTGCTGTTGTTCGTATCGAGGAGCCTCTAGCAATGGCGCACGGACTGACATTCGACGTCGCGCACCTGTTGGCGGGCAGCCTGTTGCTCGTCAGCTTCCTGATGATCACACAGCACCGGCTCTATGCCCTGCTCAACGCCTTTGCGCTCCAGGCCGTGCTGCTCGCGATGTCGGTCGCCTGGCAGGCCCACGTCCAGAGCGCGCCGCATCTCTATGTCACCGCCATGATCGCGCTGGTCTTCAAGGCCGTGGTCGTGCCGGTCGGGCTGCATCGCATCATCCAGCGACTCGGCATCCATCGCGAGATCGAAACCGTGATCGGTTCCGGAACGACCATGCTGACCGGCATGGGACTGGTCGCGCTCTCGATGACGGTCATGCTGAAGGTCACCCCCGCCGCCGATCCGCTCGCGCGCGAGGACCTCGCCTTCGCGCTGTCGGTCGTACTGCTCGGTCTGTTGATGATGGTGAGCCGGCGTAACGCCGTGAGCCAGGTGGTCGGCTTCATGTCGCTTGAAAACGGGCTGGTGCTCGCAGGCACCGGCGCGCGCGGCATGCCGCTGGTAGTCGAGATCAGCGTCGCCTTCTCGATCCTGATCGCCTTCTTCGTGATCGGCGTCTTCCTGTTCCGGATCCGCGAGCGCTTCGATACCGTCGATGTCCAGGCGCTGGATCGCTTTCGCGGAGAGCGCCGATGATGTTGTCCACCAACGAGGGCGTCGTCCTCGTCACCGTCATTCCGGTCGTCTCGGCCGCTGTGCTGGCCCTGCTTCCCGGCTATCGGCTGTCCGCGCGCCTCAACGTGCTGGCGTCGGGGTTGACCTTCGCGGCCTCGCTCTCGATGTTCTTCGCCGATCACATCCAGCCCGGCTCTTACCTGTTCGTCGATGAACTCAACATCGCGTTCATCGTGCTCAATACCTTCGTCGGCTTCACCACCAGCGTGTTTTCGGCAAGCTATATCGGCCACGAGCTGGCGACCGGGCGGCTGACGCCTGCATACTTGCGCTTCTACCACGCCATGTTCCAGGTCATGATGGGCGGGATGAATCTCGCGCTGACCGCCAACAATATCGGCTTGATGTGGGTCGGCATCGAACTGGCGACGCTGACGACCGTGCTGATGGTCGGCATCTACCGCACCCATGAAGCGCTCGAAGCCGCCTGGAAATATTTCATTCTCGGCAGCGTCGGCATCGGGCTCGCGCTGTTCGGCACCATCCTGGTCTACATGGCTGCGCTCCCCGTGGTGGGCGAAGGCATCAACGGCATGGTCTGGACGGTGCTGGTCGCGCATGCCTCGCAGTTCGATCCGGCGCTGATCAACGTCGCCTTCATATTCCTGCTGCTCGGTTACGGCACCAAGGTGGGGTTGGCGCCGCTGCACGCCTGGCTGCCGGATGCGCATGCGGAAGGGCCGACGCCGATCTCCGCGGTGTTGTCCGGCCTCCTGCTCAACGTCGCACTCTACGCAGTGCTTCGTTTCAAGATCGTGCTGGCAGCCAATCCGAGCGCGGTGGCTCCTGGACCCCTGATGGTGACACTCGGTCTGGTATCGCTGGTGTTCGCCGCCTTCATGCTCTACCGGCGGCGCGACATCAAACGCCTGTTCGCCTATTCCTCGATCGAGCACATGGGGATCATCACCTTTGCCTTCGGGATGGGCGGCCCGGTCGCCAATTTTGCGGGGCTGCTGCACATGGTGATGCACAGCCTTACCAAGTCGGGAATCTTCTTTGCCGTTGGCCACGTCGCGCAGATCAAGGACACGCAGAAGATCGCCGATATCCGCGGCCTGACCGCGACCCATCCGGCGCTCGGCTGGAGCCTCGTGATCGGTGTCGTGGCCATCGCCGGATTGCCGCCGTTCGGCGTCTTCATGAGCGAATTCCTGGTCGTGACCTCGACCTTCGCGCGCGAGCCGCTGCTTGCCATCCCGCTCGTGTTCGGCATCCTGCTCGCGCTCGGCGCGCTGTTCTATCATCTCAACGGTATCGCCTTTGGCGTTCCGACCGGGAGCACTGCACCATCGGATGCCTCCTACATGCCGATGATCGTGCATTTCGGTCTCGTGCTGATCGCCGGAATCTTCCTCCCGCCCACGCTGGTCACGTGGTTCCGGCACGTCGCCGATATTCTGGGGTGATCGCAATGGGCCTCGACGAACTCCTGCGCCAAGGCGAGCTTGCATCGAGCCCCTGTCCCTGGCCGCGCGCCGTCGTCGGCGTCGCGACCTGGAACGAGGCGATCGCAGGACTTGCCGGCGCCGACTGGGAACTGCTCGGCCTTTGGGGCGAGGCGGATCGCGTTCACATGGCGCTGCTCGATGCGCCGAAGACTGTGGTCGGCATCATCACGCTCGATTGCCCGACCCGCCGCTATCCGTCGGTCGGTCTGCACCACCCACCGGCACTTCGGCTGGAACGGACCATCCGCGATCTCCGCGGCCTGGAGCCGCAGGGCCTGCCGGACCCGCGCGCCTGGCTCGACCACGGCAATTGGGGCCTGCGGCATCCGCTCGCTGCGAAGCCCGAGCCGACGCCGATCGACAGGACCTATGCGTTCCTTCCCGTCGAAGGCGACGGCCTGCATCAGATTCCGGTCGGACCGGTCCATGCCGGCATCATCGAGCCCGGCCACTTCCGCTTCACAGCCAACGGCGAGACCGTGGTGCGGTTAGAGCCTCGGCTCGGCTATGTGCACAAGGGTATCGAAGGCCTGATTGCGGGCGCGAACCTTGCGAAGGCGGGCAAGCTCGCAGCTCGCGCCTCCGGTGACAGCACGGTCGCCTACGGACTGGCCTTCGCGCGCGCGGTGGAGGCCGCGTTGGGGGTGGAAGTTCCGCTGCGTGCGCACCATCTGCGCGCGCTGATGGCGGAGCTGGAACGTCTCGCCAATCATCTCGGCGATTTCGGCGCAATCTGCAACGATGCTTCCTTCGCCCTGATGCTGGCCCATTGCGGCGTGTTGCGCGAGAGGGTGCTGCGCGGCGCGGGCAATGTTTTCGGGCACCGCCTGATGCGCGACTTGATCCTGCCCGGCGGCGTTGCGACCGATATCAACCAGGATGGCATCCAGGCGATCCGATCGCTGGTGAGCGATATCCAGGCACGCTTCCCAGCCCTGGTGGAACTCTACGACAACACGGCCTCGCTCCAGGATCGCACCGTCACCACGGGCACGGTGAAGGCCGATCTCGCCCGTCAATACGCGCCCGGCGGCTTCATCGGCCGTGCATCGGGCCGCACCTTCGACGCACGCAAGCATCTTGCCTACGCGCCCTATGACAAGCTCGCCTTCGAGATTCCTGTGCTTGAGGCCGGCGACGTCAACGCGCGGGTGTGGATTCGCGTTCGCGAGATCGAGCAGAGTCTAGGGCTCGTCACCCAATTGCTGGAGCGGATGCCGCAGGGCGAGTTGCGGATCGATCTGCCCATGGCCGGCGAGGTTCGCGAGGGCATGGCGCTGGTGGAGGGTTTTCGCGGCGACATCCTGGTCTGGCTCAGGCTCAATGCCGACAACAGCATTGCGCACTGCCATCTGCGTGACCCTTCCTGGTTCCAATGGCCGCTGCTGGAGGCCGCGATCCAAGACAACATCGTTGCCGATTTCCCGCTCTGCAACAAATCGTTCAACTGCTCCTACTCGGGCCACGACCTCTAGGGACGTCCATCCAGATGAGAAAGCTGCTGTTCCAGAGTCTCGTGCAGATGCCGTTGACGGAGCCGGCGCCGTCGGCCGACGACCGGGCACTTGCAGAAGTGGGCGCTGCGCTGGAGCGGGCGGCCCGCCGGCGCCTTGGCCGGTCGCTGTCGATCCGCGAGGTCGACGCCGGCTCCTGCAACGGCTGCGAGCTGGAAATTCATGCGCTCAACAACGCCTATTACGATCTCGAACGCTTCGGCCTCCGCTTCGTCGCCTCACCGCGCCACGCGGACGTGCTGCTGGTGACTGGGCCGGTGACGAAGAACATGCGCATGGCGCTGGAGCGGACCTACAACGCAACACCAAATCCGAAGTGGGTCGTGGCCGTGGGCGACTGCGCCCGCGACGGCGGGTGCTTCGCCAGCAGCTATGCCGTGGTGGGGGGCGTGGGAGAGGTCGTGCCGGTCGATCTGCATGTCCCGGGGTGCCCGCCCGCTCCGCTCGAAATTCTCCGCGGGCTATTGGCTCTTCTCGAACGCGTGGCTTCGGCCACGCCATAGCCATCTCGACGGCTTCGATGATTTATAGGACCTCAGAGGCACTGGCGGAGAGAGTGGGATTCGAACCCCCGTTAATTCTCCGATCTGGATGCAATCCTTTGCCAGGAGCGGCACCGTCCACGAGCATGCATGTCGCACACCAAAACCGTTTGAAAAACCGTTTCAGTTTTCAAATCTCAAACGGTGATTTTAGCTAAGTCATTGATCTAAATGGCGCGCCCGGAACGATTCGAACGTCCGACCCTCAGATTCGTAGTCTGATGCTCTATCCAGCTGAGCTACGGGCGCGTTTTTCGCGTTTGGCAGGCTCCGGGCCAGGGGCCGGATCCCGGAAGGCCGGGGCGGCAAATGCCGGCAGGCCTCGCGAAGGGCCTTTGACTAACGGCTCGGAGACCGCTTGGCAAGGCTGGAGCGGGACATTTTGCGACCATTTTTCCGCAGACGCGCTGGCGCGGTTCGGTAGAGCCGGAGCGGACGGGCTTCGTTCCGGCACGCCCGAAGTTCCGGGCTCGACGCCTGCGGCATCGCCCCGGAATGGCAGGTGAGGCCGGTCCGGTTCAGGCGCTGGCGCGCTCGGTCCAGAAGGTCTGCAGCTCGACAGGGCGGTCGGGAATCGTGATTCGGAAGGTGGCCCCCAGGGTCCCTTCGACCAGCTGGATGTCGCCATCGTGGGCCCGGACCAGCTCGGCCGCGATCGCAAGGCCCAGCCCCGAGCCGCCCGGGCGACCGGCACCGCGAAAGGCCTCGAACAGGTGCTCTCGCACCTTCGCCGGGACGCCGGGACCCGTGTCCGAGACCTCCAGGATCGCCACCCCGCCCTCGCGGCAGCCGGTGATGCGGATCTGGCGCACGCCGGCATCCGCCGCGAGGCTGTCCAAGGCCTGGGCGGCATTGCGCACCAGGTTGAGCAGCACGCGGAACAGCTGGTCCGGATCAGCATCGATCTTCAGCCCGCGCTCGATCGCCGCGATCCACGTGATCGAGGCATCCGGCGACAGGCCAGCGGTCTCCCGCACCTCCGCCACCACCTGCTCGACCGCCACCATGCGGCGGTCCGGCGCCGGCTCCTGCACCTTGCCGTAGGACAGCGTCGACTGGCAGAACGCGATGGCGCGCTCCAGCGAGCGCATCAGCTTCGGCGCGAAGCGCTGCACCCGCGGATCGGGAACGCTGGCGAGCTGGTCCGACAGCAGTTGCGACGAGGCCAGCAGGTTGCGGAGGTCATGGTTGATCTTGGACACGGCGAGGCCGAGGGCGGCGAGCCGGCTCTTCTGATGCAGCATCGAGACGAGGTCGCGCTGCATGTCGGCGAGCTCGCGCTCGGCGACGCCGATCTCGTCGGAACGCTGGCTCGGCACGATGATTCGCGCCACGCTCTCCGGATTTTCGTGGAAGCCTACGAGGCTCGCGGTGAGGCGCCGCATTGGCCGCACGAACAGGAAATGCAGAGCAAGATAGACCAGCGCCGCGGTCAGCACCGCCAGCAGCAGCGACACGCCGAGCAGATTGCGCGAGAAGCGATACATCGCCTTGCGCAACGGCTTCTCGTCGGTCACGACCTCGATGAACTGGGCGCGGCCCGGCGACGGCCCGATCACGCGCATGGTGTGATCGCCGGTCTCTGTCATCATCGTCAGCGAGTTCACGATCGACGACCACACCGTCATGTCGCGCATGTCGAAGTCGTGGTCGATCGAGGCGGGCAGGTCGGCGCTGGCGAGCAGGCGGCGCTGCTGGCCCATCTTGATGGCGACGCCGCGCGCGTTGATGGAGGTGAGGATCTGCCGCGCCAGCGAATCCGGCACCATGCCGGACGGCGCGGCATCAAGCACCAGCGCAGCGGTATTGGCGGCCGCCAAGCGATCGTTAAGCCGGTTGGTCCAGAAATTGGCGATCGCCGGCACGTAGATCAGCACCTCCGCGATCATCACCAGCGGAATGGTCAACAGCAGCAGCTTTCCAGACAAGCCGAGCCGGCGCGACCTTTTCGGTCGCAGGCGCTCCAGGATTGGCTGGTTGTCGCTCTCGGTCACGTATCGCCCTTGTAAGAGACACCCCCACCCTTACGGGACCGCAAGATGGGACTGCACCGGAGTCCGGTCAAATTACGGATCGCTCATGTTCCGGTTTCCAAATCGTTCATAATGGAACCCAAAACTGCACGACCTCTGACGTCTTCAACCCCGCCGTGCCGAGGCTATTCTTGCCCTCGTCTGGCGCCCAGGGTCTTGCGTTCTCGTCTTGCTTCGTCTCATTCGCCACGCCGACCCACGGCCGGTGACGAAGGTCTTTACGAGATCTCGGCGCCGTCGATCGCCTGCACCGCCTAGGACGCCTTGCCGCGATTGACGAAGGCGGGACGCTCCCTTATAAGCCGCGCCAACCGTCCGCGATGACCCGGCCCGCCCGGGAGCGGCTCGATTTCAGGGCCGGCAGCGGTCCATTTCGGGCCCGGAAGCATCACCGGACATCAATCGACATTTCAAGCAGGCAAGTTGTCAACTGGCAAATTGCCCGGCAGCGGAGAACGACCCGTGAAGCGGACTTATCAACCCAGCAAACTGGTGCGCAAGCGCCGTCACGGCTTCCGCGCCCGTCTCGCCACCACCGGCGGCCGCAAGGTCCTTGCCGCGCGTCGCGCCCGGGGCCGCAAGCGTCTCAGCGCCTGAAGCCAGGGCGTCTGTCCCGGAGATTTCCATCATGGATCGGCTGCGGCAGCGGGCGGACTTCCTCGCCGTTGCCGATGGCGTGCGGGCGAACAGTCCTGCCTTCGGAGTCCAGCGCCGGGAACGGCCGGACCAGGGCCCGATCCGGATCGGCTTTACCGTCACCAAGAAGAATGGCACCGCCACGGAGCGTAATCGCATCCGTCGGCGGTTGCGCGAGCTTGTGAAACGGCTCGATCCCCTGTCGATGCGGCCGCACAGTGACTACGTGCTGGTCGGCCGGCGGGATGCCCTGTCACGCGACTTCTCGACCATGCTCGCCGACCTCCAGGCGACGCTCCGCCGCCTCGACCGGCCGCAGGCCAAGCCGCAGCCGCGCAAGCCGTCGGATGCGGACAAGCCAAACGCTCCCGCACCGGACGCGCATTCCCGCAAACCGGATTGAACGACGAGACGATAAGAAAACGATGACCGACAATCGCAACACCATTCTCGCCGTCATTCTCTCCGGCCTCGTGCTGATCCTTTGGCAGGTCTTCTACAACGGACCGCAGATGGAGAAGCAGCGCGCGCAGGCGCAACTTCAGGCCGAGCTCGCCAAGAAGCAGGTTCCGGCCGCGCAGCCGGACGGCAGCGTCCCCTCGGCCACGCCGCAGGCCGGCGCAGCCGCGACCGGCAGCCCGAATGCACCGGGCGTTGCTGCCCCGGCCGCAGGTTCCGTGATGCCGCGTGACGCCGCCATCGCCGCCTCGCCGCGCGTCAAGATCGACACGCCGCGTCTGACCGGCAGCATCGCGCTGAAGGGCGCCCGCATCGATGATCTCGCGCTGGTGCAGTACCGCGACACGGTCGACCCGAAATCACCTGCAATCGTGCTGTTCTCGCCGTCGAACACCGCCAACCCTTATTATGCCGAGTTCGGATGGGTCGGCGTCCCCGGCGCCAACGTCCAGGCGCCCGATCCGAGCACGGTCTGGCAGCAGGACGGCTCCAACGCGCTGACGCCGTCGACGCCGGTCAAGCTGACCTACGACAACGGCCAGGGCCTCATCTTCCGCCGCACCATCTCGGTCGATGACCACTACCTGTTCTCGATCAAGGACGAGGTCACCAACAACGGCACGGCTGCGGCAACGCTGTATCCCTATGGCTTGATCTCGCGCCACGGCACTCCGCACGTCTCCGGCTACTACATCCTGCACGAGGGCCTCATTGGCTATCTCGGCGAAAAGGGCCTGCAGGAATACACCTACAAGAAGATGGACGACGACAAGGTCGCCGAATTCACGGTCACCAATGCCTGGATGGGCATCACCGACAAATATTGGGCTGCAGCCCTGCTGCCGTCCAGCGACGCTCATCTGCTGACACGCTACCAGTCCAACCTCGCCGACAACGTCCGCCGTTACCAGACCGACTATCGGCAGGATGCCCAGACCGTCGCCCCGGGCGCCACCAACTCCGTCTCCACGCGGCTGTTCGCCGGCGCCAAGGAGGCCGGCGTCGTCGGCATCAACTTCCCGATCGGCGGCCTCGGCGGCTACAACCAGCAGCTCGGGCTGAACCATTTCGATCTCCTGATCGACTGGGGCTGGTTCTACTTCCTGACCAAGCCGATGTTCCTGGCGCTGGATTTCTTCTTCCGCTTCTTCGGCAATTTCGGCATCTCGATCCTGCTGGTGACGGTGCTGGTGAAGCTCCTGTTCTTCCCGCTCGCCAACAAGTCCTACGCCTCGATGGCGAAGATGAAGGCGATCCAGCCGCAGCTCCAGGCGCTCAAGGAGCGCTATCCGGACGACCGGATGAAGCAGCAGCAGGAGATGATGGAGATCTACAAGAAGGAGAAGATCAACCCGGTCGCCGGCTGTCTTCCGGTCGTGCTGCAGATCCCGGTGTTCTTCTCGCTCTACAAGGTGCTGTTCGTCACCATCGAGATGCGGCATGCGCCGTTCTATGGCTGGATCAAGGACCTGTCGGCGCCGGATCCGACCAATCTATTCACGCTGTTCGGCCTGATCCCGTTCGACCCGACCCAGCTGCCGCTGTTCGGCCACTACCTGGCGCTCGGCATCTGGCCGATCATCATGGGCATCACGATGTGGTTCCAGATGAAGCTGAACCCGACGCCGCCGGATCCGACGCAGGCGATGATCTTCAACTGGATGCCGCTGATCTTCACCTTCATGCTCGCGGGCTTCCCGGCCGGCCTCGTGATCTATTGGGCCTGGAACAATACGCTGTCGGTGCTGCAGCAGGGCTTCATCATGCGCCGCAACGGCGTGAAGGTGGAGCTGTTCGACAACATCCGCGGCACGTTTAAAAAAAAAGTAGCGTGACGAGTAAGGCGGCGTGAGCCGCTGAAGCAACGAAACGTCTACCGTCATGGCCGGGCTTGTCCCGGCCATCCACGTTTTGATATCCCGCGCAATGGGCGTGGATGCCCGGGTCAGGCCCGGGCATGACGAAGAGCGAGGCCTTGTCATGACCACCAGCCACGACACTGACGAGCGCCTGATCGAAAAAGGCCGCAAGCTGTTCGCTCAATCGTGGCGCTTCACCCATGCCTCGCCCTCGATCGAGAGCCTGCCGCCGATGGGAAGCCTTGAAGTCGCCTTCGCCGGCCGCTCCAATGTCGGCAAGTCCAGCCTGATCAACGCACTGACCGGCCAGAACGCGCTGGCGCGCACCTCGCATACGCCGGGTCGCACCCAGGAGCTGATCTTCTTCGAGGGGCCCGAGCATGCGCCGCTGCGGCTGGTCGACATGCCCGGCTATGGATATGCCGCCGCGGCAAAGACCAAGGTCGCGTCCTGGACCGAGCTGATCCACAAATTCCTGCTCGGCCGCGCCTCGCTCGCTCGCGTCTATGTGCTGATCGATGCCCGTCATGGGCTGAAGGACGTCGATCAGGAGATCCTCAAGACGCTGGACCGGTCCGCCGTCAGCTATCAGCTCGTCCTGACCAAGGCCGACCAGATCAAGCCGGCTGAGCTCGCAAGCCGGATCGCCGAGACCGAGGCCGCGCTCGCCAAGCATCCGGCGGCGTTTCCTCAAGTGCTGGCGACGTCGTCACGATCCGGCGCCGGCATGCCGGAGCTGCGTGCCGCCATGGTGCGGCTGCTGGAAGAGCGGAGCACATGATGACGCCGTGGCGAATCCTGGTCGCAATGGCCGGGCTGATGGGCGCCACGGGCGTCGCGCTGGCGGCCAAGGCCGCGCACGAGCCCGATGCATCGCGGCTCGCGACCGCCTCCACCATGCTGCTGTTCCACGCCTGCGCCCTGCTCGGCACCATCGCGCTGGCAGAGCGCGGCGTGGTTCATCGGCGCATCGGCCTGATCACGGCGATCGGCTTCGTGCTCGGCCCGGCCCTGTTCGCCGGCGACCTCTTGATGCGGCAGTTCACCGGCGACCGGCTGTTTCCGTTCGCGGCGCCGATCGGCGGTAGCTTGCAGATCGCGAGCTGGCTCGCACTCGCGGTCTGCGCGCTGTGGCCGCGGCGGGTGTGATCCGGCGCTTTGCGCCGCGGGCGGCAATCGGCTAGAACGCGGCGCGACGCCCCCGACAGCCGAGACCTCCCAGACATGACCGACGCGACCACCATCAGCCCGCTCGATCAGGCCCGCATCCTGTCCGAAGCGCTCCCGCACATGCAGGAGTATGACGACGAAACCATCGTCATCAAATATGGCGGTCACGCCATGGGTGACGAGGACACCGCGAAAGCGTTCGCGCGCGACATCGTGCTGCTCGAGCAGACCGCCATCAATCCGGTGGTGGTGCACGGCGGCGGACCGCAGATCGCGACCATGCTCAAGCGCCTCGGCATCGTCTCCGAATTCGCCGCCGGCCTGCGCATCACCGATGCCGCGACCATCGAGATCGTCGAGATGGTGCTGGCCGGCTCCATCAACAAGCAGCTGGTCGGCTACATCAACGAGGCCGGCGGCAAGGCCGTCGGGCTGTGCGGCAAGGACGGCAACATGGTGCGCGCGGTCAAGGCGACCCGCACCATGGTCGATCCCGACAGTCACATCGAGAAGGTGGTCGATCTCGGCTTCGTCGGCGAGCCGGACAAGGTCGATCTGACGCTGCTCAATCAGCTGATCGGCTACGAGCTGATCCCGATCCTCGCGCCGCTGGCGACCTCGAAGGAAGGCCAGACCTTCAACGTGAACGCCGATACGTTCGCCGGGGCCGTGGCCGGTGCGCTGAAGGCCAAGCGCCTCCTGCTGCTCACCGACGTACCCGGCGTGCTCGACAAGTCGAAGAAGCTGATTCCGGAATTGTCGGTGAAGGACGCGCGCAAGCTGATCGCCGACGGCACCATCTCCGGCGGCATGATCCCGAAGGTCGAGACCTGCATCTACGCACTCGAGCAGGGCGTGCAGGGCGTCGTCATCCTGGACGGCAAGGTGCAGCACGCCGTGCTGCTCGAGCTGTTCACCAACCAGGGCACGGGCACGCTGATCCACAAGTGAGCACTTCCCGCCAACTCTCTCCGTCATGGCCGGGCGAAAGCGCGGAGCGCGTCTTCGCAATGCAGACAGCCCGGCCATCCACGTCGTTCGGCGAAGTCGGAGAGAGAGACGTGGATGCCCGGGCCTTCGCCGCGCCGAAGCGGCTTCGGCCGCGCAGGCGGGTCAAGCCCGGGCATGACGATGTGGGGATATGCGGGCCTGCAATGCCCCTCACGACTCGCCTCTTCCTCGCCCTGTCTACGATCCTCCTTGCCGTTCTCGTCGCGGCCACCCCCGCTCGCGCCGACCTCAAGCTCTGCAACCGCATGAGCTACGTCGTCGAGGCCGCGATCGGCATCGACGAGAAGGCAGCGACCGCGACGCGCGGCTGGTTCCGGCTCGATCCGGCGACCTGCCGTGTGGTGCTGCAGGGGACGATGACCGCCGATCGCATCCTGCTGCATGCGCGCGCGCTCAGCCTGTACGGCGCCTCGCCGATCGCCGCGAACGGCAATGACCAGCTGTGCGTCGCGGCCGACAATTTCGTCATCGCAGCCGCCCGGCAGTGCCGCACCGGGCAGACGCCGGCGCCGTTCACGCAGGTGACGCCGACCAAGGCCGACGACGGCACCCTGATCGCCTACCTCGCCGAGAGCGCCGAATATGACGACGAGCAGGCGCGGCTCGCCGGCATCCAGCGGCTGCTCGGCATCGCCGGCTATGACGCCTCGCCGATCGACGGCGTTGACGGGCCGAAGACCCAGGCCGCGCTCGCCGCGTTCCTGAAGAGCCGCGGGCTGTCATCCGACGTTGTGTCGCAGCCGAATTTCTTCGCGACCATGGTGGAGGCGGTGCAGACGCCGGCGCCGACCGGGCTGACCTGGTGCAACGACACGCCGCACAAGGTGATGGCGGCGGTGGCGACGGACGACGGCCGCACCGTGGTCAGCCGCGGCTGGTACCGGATCGATGCCGGCAAATGCCTGCATCCGGACATCACCGGACAGCCGAAGAAAGTCTACAGCTTCGCCGAAGCGGTCGACGATGAGAACCGCACCATCAAAGTGAAGAACAAGCCGCTGAACTGGGGCGGGCTGGTGCAGCTCTGCACCCGCGAGAACAAGTTCGAGACATCCGAGCAGGGCGACTGTCCGAGCCGCGGCTTCACCGCCACCGGCTTCACCGCCGTCGACATCACCCGCGGCGGCAAGACGCTGCGATTTGCACTGCCGTGATAGGCATATCGATGTTGCCCACGTTGCCACCACACCCACAGCTGTCATCCCGGCGAACGCCGGGATCCATAACCACCGGCCGAGGTTTGTGCCATCGGCATCAGCCATCATGCCGCAAGATAGCTTCCGCGGTATGGGTCCCGGCGCTCGCCGGGACGACAGCGGAATATGCCGCCCTAGCCGGGCATGATGACCGAAGGCAGGATGGACCGACGCCCACATGACAGAATCCCCCCGCGCCTTCGATCACGTCGACACCTGGGTGTTCGATCTCGACAACACGCTGTATCCGCATCACGTCAATCTGTGGCAGCAGGTCGATGCGCGGATCGGCGAGTTCGTCTCCAACTGGCTCGAGGTCGATGCGGACGAGGCGCGGCGCATCCAGAAGGACTACTACCGCCGCTACGGCACGACGATGCGCGGCATGATGACCGAGCACGGCGTGCACGCCGACGACTTCCTCGCCTACGTGCACAAGATCGACCACTCGCCGCTGGAGCCGAATCCGGCGATGGGCGCGGCGATCGAGAAGCTGCCCGGACGCAAGCTGATCCTGACCAACGGCTCGGTCGACCATGTCGATGCCGTGCTGGCGCGGCTCGACATTGCCGGCCATTTCCATGGCGTGTTCGACATCATCGCGGCCGAGCTGACGCCGAAGCCGGCGCGCGAGACCTACGACAAATTCCTCAAGCTGCATGCCGTCGATCCGACACGGGCGGCGATGTTCGAGGACCTTTCCCGCAACCTCGTGGTGCCGCACGAGCTCGGCATGACCACGGTGCTGGTGGTGCCCGACGGTACCAAGGAGGTGGTGCGCGAGGACTGGGAGCTGGCGGGTCGCGACGACCCGCATGTCGATCATGTCACGGACGATCTGACCGGATTCTTGCAGCGGCTGGTGGGGTGAGACCCGCCACGCATTGAGCTGTCATTCCGGGGCGATGCGAAGCATCGAACCCGGAATCTCGAGATTCCGGGTCTGGTCCTTCGGACCATCCGGAATGACGGAGCATGATAAGCCGCACCTCCCGCGCGGACGGCCCCCGCCACCGATGCGTCCTTGACTCTCCGGGTCCAAATCCCGAAAAAGCCGCCCTGCCCACCATGCTCGTACACGGCCGTCCCCGGCTTTCTGCCCAGGGACCAAGCGAGGATCGACCGATGTCACTGTCCGCCCTGGAATCCACCATCAACAGCGCCTTCGATGCCCGTGACGGCGTCTCGACCACGACCAAGGGCGAGGTCCGCGACGCCGTGGAGAGCGCGCTGGAGCTGCTCGACAAGGGTGAGGCGCGGGTCGCCGAGCGCGGCACTGACGGCAAGTGGAGCGTCAACCAGTGGCTGAAGAAGGCCGTGCTGCTGTCGTTCCGCCTCAACGACATGAGCGTGATCCCGGGCGGCCCCGGCCAGGCGTCGTGGTGGGACAAGGTGCCGTCGAAGTTCGAAGGCTGGGGCGAGAACCGTTTTCGCGATGCCGGCTTCCGCGCCGTGCCCGGCGCGATCGTGCGCCGCTCGGCCTACATCGCCAAGAACGTCGTGCTGATGCCGTCCTTCGTCAATCTCGGCGCCTATGTCGACGAAGCCACCATGGTCGACACCTGGTCGACGGTCGGCTCCTGCGCCCAGATCGGCAAGCGTGTGCACATCTCCGGCGGCGTCGGCATCGGCGGCGTGCTGGAGCCGCTGCAGGCCGGTCCTGTGATCATCGAGGATGACTGTTTCATCGGCGCGCGATCGGAGGTTGCCGAGGGCGTGGTCGTGCGCAAGGGTGCGGTGCTGTCGATGGGCGTGTTCCTGGGCGCGTCGACCAAGATCGTCGACCGCGAGACCGGCGAGGTGTTCGTCGGCGAGGTGCCGGAATACGCCGTCGTTGTGCCGGGCGCACTGCCGGGCAAGCCGATGAAGAACGGCCAGATCGGCCCCTCCACCGCCTGCGCCGTCATCGTCAAGCGGGTCGACGAGCGCACCCGCTCCAAGACCTCGATCAACGAGCTCTTGCGCGACTGATCGTCCGCGCTCGGGCGGCCGCACTAGCCGCCGCCCGAGCGCCCATGTTAAGCGAGGGCATGACCGATGCCCTCGCCATCACCCGCGACCTGATCCGCTGTCCCTCAGTGACCCCCGCCGATGCCGGGGCGCTCGGCGTGCTCGAGGCCCTGCTGAAGCAGGCCGGCTTCACGACCCATCGCGTGACCTTCTCGGAAGCAGGCACGGCCGACATCGACAATCTCTACGCCCGTATCGGCACCGAGGGGCCGCACATCACCTTCGCCGGTCATACCGACGTTGTGCCCCCCGGCGACGAGGCGGCGTGGAGCCTGCCTGCATTCTCCGGCGAGGTGAAGGACGGCTACATCTATGGCCGCGGCGCCGTCGACATGAAGGGCGGCATCGCCTGCAGCGTTGCGGCCGTGCTCGACTATCTACGCGATCACGGTGGACAGCCAAAAGGCTCGATCTCGTTCCTGATCACTGGCGACGAAGAGGACGTCTCGGTCAACGGCACCATCAAGCTGTTGCAGTGGGCGGCCGAGCGCGGCGAGCGGTTCGACCATTGCGTGCTCGGCGAGCCGTCCAATCAAGAGGTCATGGGCGACTGCATCAAGATCGGCCGCCGCGGCTCGCAGTCCGGCACCCTGATCGTCGAGGGCAAGCAGGGCCACGTCGCCTATCCGCACCGTGCCTCCAACCCGGTGCCGGACATCTCGCGCCTGATCGTCGCACTGTCGGACGAGCCGCTCGATCATGGCAGCGCGCAGTTCCAGCCGTCGAATCTCGAATTCACCACCGTCGATGTCGGCAACACCGCAACCAACGTCATCCCGGGCCTGGCGCGGGCGAAGTTCAACATCCGCTACAATGACTGCCATACGCAGGAGACGCTGCGCGCGCTGGTGGAAGAGCGGCTCGCCAAGGCCTGTGGCAACCGCATCCGCGCCCACATCGACTGGCTGCCGTCGAACTCCAACGTGTTCCTGACCAAGCCCGGACCGTTCACCGACCTCGCCGTCGCCGCGATCGAGAGCGTGACGGGGCGCAAGCCGGAGCTGTCGACCACCGGCGGCACCTCGGACGCGCGTTTCATATCGAGCTACTGCCCGGTGATCGAGTTCGGCCTGGTCGGCCAGACCATGCACCAGATCGACGAGCGCGCCTCGGTCGCCGACATCGCGACCCTGACGAAGATCTATCGCGGCATTCTCGAAAGATATTTCGCCTGAGCGGCCCGCCTGATCCTGATCAGGCGGCCTTCACCTCCGCCAGGAACTGATCGACCTCGCGACGCAGGTCGGTGGCCTGGCCGGCAAGGCTCGCCGCGGAGTCGAGCAGCGAGCGCGCCGATCCGCGGGTGTCCGCGGCGGCCGCGCTGACCAGCGCGATCGACGACGAGACGTCGTTGGTGCCGCTCGCGGTCTGCTGCACACTGCGGGCGATCTCGCGGGTCGTGGCGCTCTGCTCGGCCACCGCGCTCGCCACCGCACCGGTGACGCCGCTGATGGTGTTGACGACGGCGGCGATCTTCTCGATCGCGGCCACCGTGCTGCCGGTCTCGTTCTGGATCGCGGCGATCTGGCTTTCGATCTCTTCCGTGGCCTTGCTGGTCTGCGAAGCAAGGCTCTTCACCTCTGACGCGACCACGGCAAACCCCTTGCCCGCCTCACCCGCACGCGCGGATTCGATCGTGGCGTTGAGCGCGAGCAGATTGGTCTGCGAGGCGATGGCGCGGATCAGTTGCACGACGTCGCCGATGCGGGTGGCGCTGCCGGCGAGCGTGCGCACCTTGTCGGTGGTGTCGAGCGCCTGGCTGGTCGCGTTCGAGGATTCCGACGCGGCTTCCGCGATCTGTCGGGTGATCTCCTTCATCGACGCGTCGAGCTCCTCGGAGGCAGCCGCCACCGTATTGACGCCAGAGGTCGCCTGCGCCGCCGCTTCGGCCACGGCGGTGGCACGGGACGCGGTGGTGCTGGCCGAGCCGTCGAGCGTCTCGGCCGATTGCTTCAGGCCGCTCGCGGCATCGCTCAGCCGACCGCACAGCGTGTCGATGACCTCGCCGAACCGCCGGGTGAGCGCCTCGATCTTCTGCCGGCGCGCATCGCGCCGCGCCTCGGCATCGGCGCCCTGCAGCGACAGCCGGTCGGCCTCCGCCGACTTCTCCTGCAGAACGCCGATGGCGTTGGCGAGCGTGCCGATTTCGTCGGTCCGATCGCCATATCCGATCTCGACGCTGCGCTCGCCACCGGCGATCCGACGGATCATTTCGGTCAGATTCGACAGCGGCTTGATCACGCGGGCATTGAACCAGACCGTTCCCAGTGCGGCGGCCGCGACGTTGATCAGCAACAGGACCAGCGCCAGGGCAAAACGGGTCTGCGACTCGGCAATCGCGACCTCGCTCTGGCTCAGCGCCTCGGCGAGGGCTGCATCCCGCAGCGGCAGGATCGTATCGAGGATCGGGAATACGGACCGCAGGAACTGGTCGGGATCGAGCTCGAGCACCTTGCCCCGGTTCGGCGCCACCTGCGACGAATAGAACTCGCCGCCGCGGGCCCAATAGCCATTCTCGACCTCGGTCAGGGCCGCGAAGATCGGCTTCTGGTTGATCTCTGCGGCAGCGAGCTTGGCCGTCGTCCAGATGCGCTCGATGCGTCCCTTGAACGTCGCGAGCGCCTCGGCCGGTTCACCCGCCATCGGCTGCTTGGTCGCGATCATGCGAACGAACGTCGTCGTGGCGCGACCGGCCCAGTCGCGCAAATCCCAGCCGATCACGGCAAGACGCGCGGCCTGGCCGACCGCTGGATTGGCCGCATTGATCCGGCGCACGATCACGTCGACATGGCTGCCGGTCGTTTCCTGGATCGTGAACATCTGCGGCACGTAATCACGGACGATTGCTTCGGATCGCGCCGCCTTGGCCTGCGCGACGGCATCGAGAGCGGCCCCGCGCGTCGCACGCAATTTCTGCTGGATCGAGTCCAGCGCGGCGGTGTCTTCACTCAGCAGCGCCAGGCTGCGCGCCTTGGCGAAGGCGTCGTCAGAGCCTTGAAGTATCTTCTGCAGCGCGGCCAGCTCGTCCGAGTTCGCCGGATTCGGCGACGCCAGGCGTGGATTGACCATGGCGCGCTCGAGGTTCAGCTTTTCCGGCAGCCGCAGCATGGCGGCCAGCAGCTGCGTATCACGGCCTGCCGTCCTCGCGGCCTGCAGCGAGGTCAGCTGCTGCCAGGCGAACAACATGGTTGCGAGCAGGCCGATGACGGCCCCGAGCAGCAAAGAGAGCAGGAAGACTTGACGAATGCGCACGATCGACCTCGCTGGACAGCAGCCTGAGGTCCGGATAGCAGCGAGGGCTTCAATTTGGAGTTAATGAATCCTGTCCCTTACTCCCGAAACGACTACTCATTAGGATAATCATTGGCAGCTAATAGCGATTCGCGGGTTCCACTGCAGAACAATCTCAATAGTCGACTTTCACGAGATAGAGGCCTTCCGGCGGCGCGACGACGCCACAGGCGGCGCGATTGCGCGCGGCGAGCGCGGCAGCGAGATCATCGGCGCTCCAGCGGCCCTGCCCGACCCACACCAGCGAGCCAACCATCGAGCGCACCTGGCTGTGCAGATAGGAGCGTGCGGAGGTGAGGATGGTGATGGCATCGCCGTCCCTGACGACGTCGAGCTGATCGAGCGTCTTCTCCGGCGATTTTGCCTGACATTCCGTGTCGCGGAAAGTCGTGAAATCATGCTTGCCGATCAGCCGCTGGGCCGCCGCGTGCATCGCGTCCGAGTCGAGCCGCTGCGGCACGCGCCAGACGCGGCCGACCTCGAGCGCGAGATTGGAGCGGCGGTTGACGATGCGATAGCGATAGTGCCGCCTGCGGGCGGAGAAGCGTGCTTCGAAGGTGTCGGGAACGATCTCGGCGTCGAGCACCGCGATCGGGTTGGGCCGCAGATGCGCGTTGAGCGCGTCGCGCAATTTGTCGGGCCGGAATTCTTTCTCAACGTCGCAATGCGCGACCTGACCGGTGGCGTGGACGCCGGCATCGGTGCGCCCCGAGCCATGCACCCGGGTCGGCACGCCACAGGTCGCCTGCACCGCCGCTTCGAGCGCGCCCTGCACCGACGGCAAGGTCGCCTGCAGTTGCCAGCCGCAGTACGGCGCGCCGTCATATTCGATGGTGAGCTTGTAGCGGGGCATCTGACCCGATCGAGTTTTGCCGTCATTGCCGGGCTCGACCCGGCAATCCATCCCTGGACGAAGCTTGTTCTTGAGATGGATGCGCGGGTCAAGCCCGCGCATGACGAGATGAGGTGGTCAGCCGAAACGCAGGCCCGGCGCGATACGGGTGCCGCGCAGGAAATCCGCGGCCTTCATGGGACCCTTGCCGGCGCGCTGTAGCTCGGTGACGCGGATGGCGCCGTCGGCGCAGGCGATGGTGAGCTGCTCGTCAAGAACGGCGCCCGGCTCGCCCCCGCCGTCGGCAAGCGCGCAGCGCAGGATCTTCAAGCGGACCGCTTCGCCATCAAGCGTGAACTCACTCCAGGCGCCAGGAAATGGCGACAGGCCGTGGATGTGCCGCAGCACCGCGTGGGCCGGCTTCGTCCAGTCGATCCGCGCCTCGGCCTTCTCGATCTTGGCGGCGTAGGTGACGCCTTCCTCTGCCTGCTTCGTCAGCGTCAGCCCGCCGCGCTCTAGCGCCGCCATCGCGCGCACCATGAGATCGGCGCCGATCCGCGACAGGCGGTCGTGCAGATCGGACGCCGTCATCGCGTCGGTGATCGCAAGGCGCTCGGCCATCGCGACATCGCCGGTGTCGAGCCCGACATCCATCTTCATCACCATGACGCCGGACTCGGCATCACCCGCCATGATCGCGCGGTTGATAGGCGCGGCACCGCGCCAGCGCGGCAGCAGGGAAGCGTGGAGATTGTAGCAGCCGAGCTTGGGCGCATCGAGAATGGCTTGGGGAAGGATCATGCCGTAGGCGACGACCACGGCCGCATCGGCCTGATGAGCCTGAAACTCGGCCAAGGCCTCCTCGGTCTTCAGCGTCTTCGGCGTGAACACGGCAATGCCGAGCCGGCGCGCCTCGGTCTCGACCGGCGTCGGCTGCAGCGCGAGGCCGCGGCGGCCGCCGGGTTTCGGCGCGCGCGTATAGACCGCCGCGATCTCGTGGCCGTGGCCGGCGAGTTCGAGCAGGGTCGGCACGGCGAAATCCGGCGTGCCCATGAAGATCAGGCGAAGCGGCATCTGGTGGAAGATCCTGCATTGCCGAATCCTCCGCGTCATGGCCGGGCTTGTCCCGGCCATCCACGTCGAGCTGCCTGTAACGCGCGGCGAGACGTGGATGCCCGGGTCAAGCCCGGGCATGACGGAGGAGAGAGTTAACCGTTACTCGCTGGCGCGCTTGGCGGCCTTGGTGAACTTCTTCATCACGCGGTCGCGCTTCAGCTTCGACAGATAGTCGATGAACAGCACGCCGTTGAGATGATCGATCTCATGCTGGATGCAGGTGGCGTAGAGCCCCTCGGCATCCTCCTCGCGGACCACCCCGTCGAGATCGGTGAAGCGCACGCGAACGCGTGCCGGCCGCTCGACCTCCTCGTAATATTCGGGGATCGACAGACAGCCTTCCTCGTAGAGCGACAGCTCGTCCGACTTGGCGATGATCTCGGGATTGATGAAGACGCGCGGCTCGCGCTTGCCCTCCCCGTTGGCATCGGGCTTGGCCAGATCCATGGTGATGACGCGCAGCGGCTGCGCGACCTGGATCGCTGCGAGCCCGATGCCCGGCGCGTCGTACATGGTCTGGAACATGTCGTCGACCAGCTGCCGGATCTCCAGCGTGACCTTCTCGACCGGCTTGGACACCAGCCGCAACTGCCGGTCCGGCAGGATGATGATTTCTCTTAGGGACATGGCGCGCGATTTAAGCCGCGGAACCGGCGCGGTCAATGTGATGGCTCGCGGTTAAGACTTCACTAACCATGAATTTCAACGTTTCGTTAACCATGATTCTTAACGTGCCCTTAACCATAATTGTTCTCTCTTCGTTCGCGAGCTTGCGCGAATCGGATAGACGGGGGTGATGACCGTCAGCCAATCCCTCAATCCTGTCGTCGTCATCATCGGCGACCTGCCCATCAGGGCGAGCGATGCGCTGATCGGATTCGGCGTACTGGTGCTGCTGCTGCTCGTGATCATCGTGGCCGCCGTGGCCCGCTCCGGACGGCGCGGCGCGGAGCTCGCCGCCCAGCAGGCGATGCGGGCTGACGAGCTCGAACAACGGTTCGGCGAGATGATCCGCGTCCAGAGCGAGGCCTCCGGCCGGGTCGACGCGATGGCCCAGCTGCTCGCCGGCCGTCAGGTGGACCTGGCCCGCAGCGTGAACGAACGGCTCGATGCGGTCACCCACCGCGTCGGACAGTCGATGGAGCAGAGCACGCGCCACACAATGGATAGTCTGCGCGTGCTGCACGAGCGCCTCGGCATCATCGACAACGCCCATCGTGATCTCAGCGAGCTGACGACGCAAGTGACGACCTTGCGCGACGTCCTCGCCAACAAACAGTCGCGCGGCGCCTTCGGCCAGGCGCGCATGGAGGCGATCGTCCAGGACGGGCTTCCGAAGGGCAGCTACGCGTTTCAGCACACGCTCGCCAGCGGCAAGCGGCCCGACTGCGTCGTGTTCCTGCCCGATTCGCGACCGCTGTGCATCGACGCCAAGTTTCCGCTGGAAGCCGTGACCGCGCTGCACGACGCCGTGACCGAGGAGGAGAAGCGCGCCGCGGCGCAGCGGCTGCGCACCGACGTGCTCCGCCACGTCAATGACATTGCCGAGAAGTACCTCGTGGTCGGCGAGACGCAGGACACGGCGCTGATGTTCGTGCCGTCGGAATCGGTCTATGCCGAGATCCATGACGGCTTCGACGACGTGATCCAGAAAGCCTATCGTGCCCGCGTCGTGCTGGTGTCGCCGTCGCTCCTGATGTTGGCGATCCAGGTCATGCAGCAGATCATGAAGGATGCGCGCATCCGCGACGCCGCCGACCAGATCCGCAACGAGGTGATCAACCTCGGCGACGATCTCGGCCGCCTGCGCGAGCGCGTGCTCAAACTGCAGAAGCATTTCGGCGATGTCGGCGAGGACATCCGCCAGATCCTCATTTCCGCCGACAAGATCGAGAAGCGCGCCGCCCGCATCGAGGAGCTCGATTTCAGCAAGCAGGATGCGCCGGTGGACTCACCACGCATCGCGCCGGTTACCGGCACGACGCCGGATCTGTTTCCGCTGGCGGGACGCGTGCAGGTGGGGGAGTGATGGTGGCGTCGCGAAGGCCGTTCAAATCTGCTACCACCCGCCCATGACCGCACCTGACGCCGCTTCCGAGATCCCTGCTGCCGCTCCAAAGCCCGGCGCTGCCAAACCCGCCCCCACCTGGCGCGAGAGCATGGCCGTCTACTTGCAGCCGCGCGTGCTCGTGGTGCTGTTCCTCGGCTTCTCGTCGGGACTGCCGCTGGCGTTGTCCGGCTCGACGCTTCAGATCTGGATGCGTGAGCTCGGCGTCGATCTCGGCACGATCGGGCTGTTCGCCCTCGTCGGAACGCCTTACACGCTGAAATTCCTTTGGGCGCCGCTGGTGGACGCGCTGCACGTGCCGCTGCTCACGCGCGCGTTTGGACGGCGGCGCGGCTGGCTGGTGTTCGCACAGCTGCTCTTGATCGGCGCCATCCTGCTGCTGGCGCTCACCGATCCGGCACATGCGCCGTTCATGGTGGCGCTGGCCGCGCTGCTGGTCGCCGCGATGTCGGCGACCCAGGACATCGTGGTCGATGCCTTCCGCGTCGAGAGCCTGCCGGAGAGCGAGCAGGCCGCGGGCATGGCGGCGTATGTCGCCGCCTATCGCATCGGCATGCTGGTCTCGACCGCCGGCGCACTGGTGGTGGTCAGTGCATTCGAGAACTCGGGGCTGACGCGTCCGTCGTCCTGGATGTGGGGCTATGTTGCGATGGCCGTACTGGTGCTGATCGGCACGATCACGGCCCTCGCGGCGACCGAGCCGGCCCAGTCGCAGCAGGCGGAGGCCGCGATGGGTGCGGACACCGCGCTCACCCGCGTGATGCATGCGGCTGCCGGAGCCTTCGTCGAGTTCCTCGGCCGACGTGATGCGCTCACGGCGCTCGCCTTCGTCGTGCTGTTCAAGTTCACCGACGCCTTCTCCGGCACGATGACCGCGCCGTTCGTGATCGATCTCGGCTTCAGCAAGGTCGACTACGCCGCGATTGTGAAAGGCGTGGGCCTCGCCGCGACGCTCGCCGGCGGCTTTGCCGGCGGCTTCGTCGCGCGACGCTATTCGCTCGCGACGAGTCTCTGGATCGGCGGCATGGTGCAGGCGCTGGCGAACCTCTCGTTCTCCTGGCTTGCGATCGTCGGAGTCAATCAATGGGCACTGGCGCTGGCGATCTCGGCGGAAAACTTCACCAGCGCGGTCGGCACCGTGATCTTCGTCGCCTATCTCTCCGCGCTGTGTCAGAACCCGCTGCACACCGCCACCCAATATGCACTGCTGACCGCGCTCGCCGCGGTCGGGCGCACCTATTTGTCGTCAGGCGCCGGCTACGTGGCGAAGGCGACCGGCTGGCCGCTGTTCTTCGTGATCTGCGTGCTGGTCGCGATCCCGAGCCTTGTGCTGCTCGCCTGGCTGCAGCGGCGCGGACATTTCGACCAGTTGGGGCCAGTGAAGGTGTAGCTGCGCCTCACATTCGACCGTCGTCACCCACCACCGGGTGTCGTCTTCGACGAGCCCGATGACAGGCTCCGACGGGTGACCCAGTATTCCAGAGACGTCAGCCATCGACCGAGCAGCCGCGGGGTACTGGATCGCCCGGTCGAGCCGGGCGCTGACAGCGGAAAGTCAGGACGCCGCGCTCGCGTGGACGGCCCAATCAGGTCTCACCGCTTCACTAAGCTCCACTTGGTCACGACCGCCTCGCTCATCTGTCCCGCATCCTGGGCGCAGGCGATCTCGTCGACCTTGACCGCGATCTGCTTGCCGAGCAGACCCTTGAGCTGCGACGCCTGCGCCGTGTTCGCGGTAACGAGCTGGAATGTCTCCGGGCCGGTCTCCAGATTGCACAGCCCGCTCGGCGGCGGCAGGCGGCGCGGCTCGCTCGTGATCTGATAGGCGGCGGACGGCTGGCCCGGCTTGGCGCCTTTGAGCTTCAGCGCGTTCAGCTCGCCCGACAGCACGTCACCGGCATTGAGCGGCTTGCCCGCCTTCTGCGCCGCCTCGCTTTGCTGCGCCAGCACTGACGGCGCCGAGAGCGCCGCCAGAATCGCGCCCAAAGCCAGCCGTTTGCCGAATCCGCGTTTCGTCATCATTCCACTTCCGTCTGTGCTTAGAACAAGGTCCGCTGCCGCATCGCGGCCGAGAGCGTGCCTTCGTCGAGATAGTCGAGCTCGCCGCCGACCGGCACGCCATGTGCCAGCCGCGTGACCTTGACGTTCGCCTCCTGCAGGAGGTCGGTGATGTAGTGCGCGGTGGTCTGGCCGTCGACCGTCGCATTCAAAGCGAGGATGATCTCGGACACCTCGGGCGCATGCGCGCGCTGCACCAGCGCATCGATGGTGAGATCCTGCGGGCCCACGCCGTCGAGCGGCGACAGCGTGCCGCCGAGCACGTGATAGCGGCCGTTGGAGGCCTTGGCGCGCTCCAGCGCCCAGAGGTCGGCGACGTCGGCGACGACGACGATCATCGCCGGATCGCGACGCGGATCGGTGCACACGGTGCACGGGCTTTGCGTATCGATGTTGCCGCAGGTCTTGCAGACCTGGATGCGATCGATCGCGACCTGCAGCGCCGAGGCAAGCGGCACCATCAGCGCCTCGCGCTTCTTGATCAGATGCAGGGCGGCGCGCCGCGCCGAGCGCGGACCGAGGCCGGGCAGGCGCGCAAGCAGTTGGATAAGGCGTTCGATCTCGGGACCGGCGACGGCCATCAGTTCACGAATGTCATCAGGTCAACTAACCGAAACCGAAGCCCGGCGGCAGGCCGAGCTTGCCGGTGATGGCCTGCATCTTCTCCTGCATCGCGGCTTCCGCCTTGCGCCGCGCATCGCCATGCGCCGTGACCAGCAGGTCCTCCAGGATCTCGGCCTCCTCCGGCTTGAGCAGCGACGGATCGATCTTGACGCTCTTCACGTCCATCTTGGCGGTCATGCGCACGGCAACCAGACCGCCGCCCGAGATGCCCTCGACCTCGACGTTGCCGAGTTCCTCCTGCATCTCCTGCATCTTCGTCTGCAGCTGCGCCGCCTGTTTCATCATGCCGAGAAAGTCAGCCATCGGAGCACCTCATCATCAGCCATCTTGTTGAGCATGATCTCCGCGCAAACGCCTTTGGCGTTTGTCGCGAGGAAAACCGGTTTCCACTTTTCCGGATCATGCTCTAGAAATCATCATCGTCGGACTCGTCAGGCGGCTCGACAGCACTGGCGTCCGATTCGGGCGGCTCGGGGGCGAGCCGGCGCACTTCGACCACCTTGGTGCCCGGGAACCGCGCCAGGATCTCCTGCACGCGCGGATCGGCCTCCGCCGCCGCCTCGCGCTCGCTCTTGGCGCGCAGATTCTGCTCGCGCAAGGTCGCCTGGCCCGGCTCGTTGGAAACGATCACTGTCCAGCGCCGGCCGGTCCAGTCCTCCAGCTTGCGCCCGAGGTCCGAGACAAGCGAGCGCTGCGCCGTCCGTTCCAGCGCGATCTCCAGTCGTCCCTCTTCGAAGCGAACCAGCCGCACATCCATCTCGAGCGCGCTCTTGGTGATCAGGTCACGATTCTTGCCGGCCAGCGCGACGAGTTCCTGAAAGCTCCCTATGCGCAGTGCGGGCTGGTCCTGCGATGCCGGCGACGGCTGCGATGACATCGCCTGCGGGCGCATCGAACCGCCGACCGCGGCGAGCGTCGGGCCTT
This sequence comes from Bradyrhizobium sp. SZCCHNR2028, assembly GCF_032380995.1. Classification (NCBI taxonomy): domain Bacteria; kingdom Pseudomonadati; phylum Pseudomonadota; class Alphaproteobacteria; order Hyphomicrobiales; family Nitrobacteraceae; genus Bradyrhizobium; species Bradyrhizobium sp. SZCCHNR2028. The sequence continues at coordinate 157,231 of NZ_JAUHJF010000009.1, forward strand.
GCGCGCGCGGCGCCTGCATCGGCGCCGACGTCATCACAGGCGGCGCCCCCGCGCTCATGCCGGATGCCGGCGGAGGGCGCGCCCCGCCGCCGTTCGTGACGATCGGCGAGCCACCACCGCTCTGCTCGATCATGCGAATGGCTTCGTCGGGTGTCGGCAGATCGGCCGCGTAGGCGATGCGCACCAGCACCATTTCCGCCGCTGCAGCCGGGCGCGTCGCGCCTTGTGTCTCGGCGATGCCCTTGAGCAGCATCTGCCACATCCGCGACAGCACCCGCATCGACAGCTTGGTGGCGAAGTCGCGCGCGCGCAGCCGCTCGGTCTCGCTGAAGGCCACGTTGTCGGCCGTCGCCGGCACGACCTTCACCCGGGTGACGAAGTTCACGAACTCGGCCAGATCCGACAGCACAACCACAGGGTCGGCGCCGACGTCATATTGCTCGCGGAATTCCTTGAAGGCGGCGGCAATGTCGCCGCTGGCGAGATGGTGGAACAGGTCGATCACGCGGGTGCGATCGGCGAGGCCCAGCATCTGCCGGACGTCATCGGCGCGCACCTCGCCGGCGCTGTGCGCGATCGCCTGATCGAGCAGCGACAACGAATCGCGCACCGAGCCTTCGGCGGCGCGCGCGATGATACCGAGCGCCTCGGGCTCGATCGTCACGCCTTCCTTGGTCGCGATGCCCTGGAGATGCTTCATCAGCACCTCGGCCTCGACCCGGCGCAGATCGAAGCGCTGACAGCGCGACAGCACCGTCACCGGCACCTTGCGGATCTCGGTGGTGGCGAACACGAACTTGGCGTGCTCCGGCGGCTCCTCCAGCGTCTTCAGGAAGGCGTTGAACGCCGCCGTCGACAGCATGTGGACTTCGTCGATGATGTAGACCTTGTAGCGCGCGCTGGCCGGCGCATAGCGGACGCTGTCATTGATCTGGCGGACGTCGTCGACGCCGGTATGGGACGCCGCGTCCATCTCCAGGATGTCCATGTGCCGGCTTTCCATGATCGCCTGGCAATGGGTGCCGAGCACCGGCATATGGATGGTCGGCCCCTTCACCGAGCCGTCCGGCAGCTCGTAATTCAATGCGCGGGCGAGAATGCGGGCGGTGGTCGTCTTGCCGACGCCGCGGACGCCGGTCAGAATCCAGGCCTGCGGAATCCGGCCGGTCTCGAACGCGTTCGAGACCGTGCGCACCACGGCCTCCTGGCCGATCAGATCTGCGAAGCTGGAGGGGCGGTATTTGCGCGCCAGCACCCGGTAGGGCTTGGCGGGAGCGTCGGCGCTGTCAGGCGGAACAGGTGGGGCGCCAGCGTCGGTCATCGAGCGATCCGCAAGTGAGTATTCCAGGCCGACATCGATCGCGATCGTCGACGCAATCAGCCGGGGCGCGGTCGAGCGCCCGCCCTGCGCGGGGTCCCCGCCATCTTTGCGCGATTCGCTCGAGAAAACAGGTAGGAGACTGACGAGCGACCCGATCCGGACCTCGTTAGGGCTGCTTCCTTCCGGACCTGACCCGGTTGGCGAGTGGCTCGTCCACCGCCAATCTCCCGCTGCCTATTTGGGGCCAAACGGTCCGGAAAGCAAGCGCGAGCTTCGCCGGGGCGGCCCACCGCCCCGCGGGCTTGTGCCGCAGCTCGGAAAGGCTTTAGGTGCCGTCGAATTCCCGCCAGACCGTCCGCCAGGAACCGCCGCATGCCCGAATCAGCCTGGTCGCTGCATCCGCAACTTGCGAAGGATACGATCGACATTGGCGACCTGCCGCTGTCCCGCGTGCTGGTGATCAAGGACGCGAACTATCCTTGGCTGCTGGTGGTGCCGCGCCGCGAGGGCGCGGTCGAGATCATCGATCTCGACGAGGTTGCGCAGGCGCAGCTGATGACCGAGATCACGCGGGTGTCGCGCGCGCTCAAGGAGATCACCAAATGCGACAAACTCAACGTCGCCGCGCTCGGCAACATGGTGCCGCAGTTGCACGTCCACATCATCGCGCGACGCACAAGTGACGTGGCCTGGCCGCGACCGGTGTGGGGCACCGCGCCGCCCGTGCCTCACGATGCGCAGGAGGTGCAGCAGTTCATCAGCGCTGTCAGGCGCAAGATCTGGTTAGGGTAAGAGATGTCGCCATTCGACTTGTTTCCGCTCGGCAAGCCGGCCTTCGTCAGCCATCCAATCGATCGCGCCGCCCATCTGCGCTTCCATGATGACAAGCTGATCGCCTTCGAGAGCAATCCCTCGACGCGCGCCTATGTCGTGCACCGCGATTCGCTGGTGCTGAAGCGCGACGGCGACCAGCTGCGCGCGCTGCTGTCGATCGACGAGGCGCTGAAGTTCGGTGCCAATCCGGGAACGATCTTCCTCGGGCTGCAGGACGGCGCGGCCGTGTTCGGCATGGGCATCTCGCCGGCCGCCGTCGAAAAGCTCGCCGGGCGCGACGATGTGTCGGTCGCCGAGCTGCGCGGGATGGCAATGCAGGGTGCGACCCCGGTCGACCAGCTGGCGACGATCGCGATGGCGAAATCCCTGGTGTCCTGGCATCAGCGTCACGGCTTCTGCGCCAATTGCGGCGCCAAGACCGCGATGCGCGAGGGCGGCTGGAAGCGCGAATGCCCGAGCTGTAAGACCGAGCATTTCCCGCGCACCGATCCGGTCGTGATCTCGCTGGTCGCTTCCGGCGACAAGTGCCTGCTCGGGCGGCAGAAGCAGTTTCCGGCCGGCATGTATTCCTGCCTCGCCGGCTTCGTCGAGGCGGCCGAGACGATCGAGGACGCCGTCCGGCGCGAGGTGTTCGAAGAATCCGGCATTCGCTGCACCGACGTGACTTATTACATGACCCAGCCCTGGCCTTACCCGTCGTCGCTGATGATCGGCTGCAGCGCCCGGGCGCTCAACGAAGACATCGTCATCGACCGTAACGAGCTCGAGGACGTGCGCTGGTTCAGCCGCGACGAGGCCCGGCAGATGCTGGTGCGGCAGCATCCGGATGGCTTGGCGGGACCGCATCCGTTCGCCATTGCTCATCATCTGGTCGGCCGCTGGCTGAAGGAGAACGACGAGCGGTAACAGGAGACCGGCCTACCCCTCCGCGGAAGCGGCCAGACCCGGCCGCAACGGGCTGAACGGCCGATCCTTGCCTTGGAACGATTTTCTCTATATGAGGGTTTTATAGCCTTCATATGGAACAAGTTTCTCCATGACCGATGTCGCCGCCCAAAGCTCCGAGGCCAATCGCCGGCTCGATGCCATCGACCGCAAGATTCTGATGGTCCTGCAGGAGGACGCTTCGCTGTCCGTCGCCGAGATCGGCGACCGGGTCGGACTGTCGTCGACACCGTGCTGGAAGCGCATCCAGCGGCTGGAGGCCGATGGCGTGATCCTGCGCCGGGTGGCCCTGGTCGATCAGAACAAGATCGGGCTCGGCATCTCCGTGTTCGTGTCGGTGGAGAGCGCCGACCATTCTGAGGCCTGGCTGCGCAAATTCGCCGAGGCGGTCAGCTCGATGCCGGAGGTGATGGAGTTCTACCGGATGGCCGGCGACGTCGACTACATGCTGCGCGTCGTCGTTGCGGACATGCAGAGCTACGATGTCTTCTACAAGAAGCTGATCAGCGCGGTGCCCCTCAAGAACGTCACCTCGCGCTTCGCCATGGAGAAGATCAAGTCGGTGACGGCGCTGCCGGTGCCGCCGGTCTGAGCCGAGCATTCCGGGCAGCTTCGACGTTGCAGCGCTAGCGTCCCGAACCTCGGTCGTCATCCCTAACGAACGTTTACCTGAAGTTATTCCCATCCCTCTATTCTTGGATGCGATGACGTCCGGTGCAACCATACCTCAGCCTTCGCGCGCCTGGCTCAATGCCACGGCGCTCCTGATCGCGAGCTTTGTCGCGGTTGCTGCGCTGTCACTCCAGGTGCGCATGGGGAGCGAAATCGTGGCCGTCGCTTTCCCACCTTGGTGGAGCGCGCAACAGGCGATGCTCGCTGCGGCCTCGGCTGACGCCGCTCTCGTGCGCACGACGACCGTTTCATCGCTGCTGGTCGTCCGTCCCGGCGAACACGACGGCTTGGCGCGGCTGCGCGAGGCCGGAGCCTGGCTCGTCATCGATCCGCAGGCGGTGTCCGCCTGCTTTGCAAAATGATCTCTTTGGGGGAATAGGAAATGACCGTCGAGACCAGCGATCTGGCAACCCTCCGGCACACGACCAGCAAGCTTCTGCTGGCGGTGCTCTGGGTTCACGTTCCGCTCTCCCTCATCATCGGGCTGTCGCGCGGCGACTGGTTGATGCCGACCATGCTCATGGTCGTCATGGCAGTGGTGGCAACCCTTTCCTGGCGCAGCGCTGGCGACACTTTGTCGACCCAGCTCACCGTCGCAGTCGCCGTCATGGGCGGCGTATCCGTGCTCGTCTACCAGATGTCCGGACATGCCTGGCAGATCGACATGCACATGTATTTCTTCGCGGCGCTGGCCTGTCTGGTCGCATATTGCGACTACCGGCCGATCCTGGCCGGCACCGTCGCCGTCGCGCTTCACCATCTGGTCCTGAACTTCGTCTTTCCTGCAGCGATCTACCCGGGCGGCGCTGATTTCGGCCGCGTTGTGCTGCATGCGGTCATCCTGCTGATCGAGGCCGGCGTTCTCATCGCCCTCGCGCTCAAGCTGACGCAGTTGTTCGAAACCAGCGCGCGCAAGACCGCGGAAGCCGAATCGGCGATCGCTGCCGAGGCGCGCGCCAACGCCGAGCGGTTCGAGGCCGAGCAACGCGTCAAGCAGCAGACCGATCTTGCCCGGCGCGAGCTGGCAGAGGGCTTCGAGCGCAAGATCGGCGGCATCGTCGAGGCGGTGGCCGTCGCCGCAAACGAGATGCAGAGCCTGTCCTCGTCGATGAGCCGGAGCAGCGCCGAGTCCTCGCGCCAGACGTCGGCCGCGGCCGGCGCCTCGCAGCAGGCGTCGACCAATGTCGAGACGGTCGCTGCAGCAACGGAAGAGCTGACTGCGTCGATCAACAACATCTCGCAGCAGGTGACGCGCTCGGCGGAGATCGCCGCGAAAGCGGCGGACGAAGCTCGCCGCACCAACACGGTGGTCGAGAGCCTGGCTGCCGGCACCCAGAAGATCGGCGAGGTGGTGACGCTGATCCAGACGATCGCCAGCCAGACCAACCTGCTGGCGCTGAATGCCACCATCGAGGCGGCGCGCGCTGGCGAGCACGGCAAGGGCTTCGCCGTCGTGGCAAGCGAGGTCAAGGCGCTCGCCAACCAGACCGCGAAGGCCACCGAGGAAATTTCCAGCCAGGTGCAGAGCATCCAGAGCGCCACGGGGGACGCCGTCAGCGCCATCCAGGCGATCGGGGGAACGATTGCCGAGATCGACGAAATCTCCAAGGAGATCGCCACCGCGGTCGAGCAGCAGGGCCTCGCCACCGGAGAAATTTCCGGCAACGTGCAGCAGGCGGCCGAAGGCACGCGGCTTGTCAGCCAAAGCATGGGCAGCGTGACCCGTGCCTCCGACGAGACCGGCAGCGCCGCCTCGCGCCTGCTGGAGTCCGCGAACGGACTCACCTCGCAATCGACCCGGCTCAAATCCGAGGTCGATCAGTTCCTGAGCTCCCTGAGGGCCGCTTGATCCCATCGAATAGGATGGGATCAGCGCGAGCATCGGCCCTAGCGCGACATCATCAACGCGGCCTCAGATCGTCTGGTTGTAGGCGCCGACTTCGGGATGCGTCCGCAGCACCTCGTTGACCGCCTCGAACATGTCGTGCATGCGCCGCTCGGACACCGGGCTTTCGACTACCACCACGAGCTCGGGCTTATTGGATGACGCTCGCACCAGACCCCAGCTGCCGTCCTCGACCGTGACGCGCACGCCATTGACGGTGACGAGATCGCGGATCGGCTGGCCCGCGACCTTGCCGCCCTGCTGCTGCAGCGCCTGGAAATGCTTCACGACGGCGTCGGCGACGCCGTATTTGACCTCGTCGCCACAATGCGGCGACATCGTCGGCGACGACCAGGTCTTCGGCAGCGCGTCCTTCAGGTCGGCCATCGATTTTCCGGGCGCGCGATCGAGCATCTCGCAGATCGCGATCGCCGAGACCAGACCATCGTCATAGCCGCGACCGAATGGCTTGTTGAAGAAGAAGTGGCCGGATTTCTCGAAACCGGCGAGCGCGCCGAGCTCGTTGGTGCGGCGCTTCATGTAGGAATGGCCGGTCTTCCAATAGACGGTCTTCGCGCCCTGGGCCTGCAGCACCGGATCGGTCATGAACAGCCCGGTTGATTTCACGTCGACGACGAACTGCGCATTCTTGTGGATCGCCGACATGTCGCGCGCCAGCATCACGCCGACCTTGTCGGCAAAAATCTCCTCGCCGGTGTTGTCGACCACGCCGCAGCGGTCGCCGTCGCCATCAAATCCGAGACCGACATCGGCCTCGTGCGCGAGCACGGCATCGCGGATGGCGTGCAGCATCTCCATGTCTTCGGGATTGGGATTGTATTTCGGGAAGGTGTGATCGAGCTCGGTGTCGAGCGGGATCACCTCGCAGCCGATCGCCTCCAGCACCTGCGGCGCGAACGCGCCCGCGGTGCCGTTGCCGCAGGCCGCGACCACCTTGAGCCTGCGCTTGAGCTTGGGACGGCTGGTGAGGTCGGCGATGTAGCGCGCCGGATAATTCTCGTGAAATTGGTAGGAGCCGCCACCGCCGTTCTTGAACTCGGCGTTGAGCACGATCTCCTTCAGCCGGGTCATCTCCTCGGGCCCGAAGGTGAGCGGACGGTTGGCGCCCATCTTCACGCCGGTCCAGCCGTTGTCATTGTGCGAGGCGGTCACCATGGCGACGCAGGGCACGTCGAGATCGAACTGCGCGAAATAGGCCATCGGCGTCACCGCGAGGCCGACGTCATGCACCTTGCAGCCGGCGGCCATCAGGCCCGAAATCAGGGCGTATTTGATCGAGGCGGAGTAGCCGCGGAAATCGTGCCCGGTCACGATCTCCTGCTTCACGCCGCGTTCGGCGATCAGCGCGCCCAGCCCCATGCCGAGCGCCTGCACCCCCATCAAATTGATCTCCTTATTGAACAGCCAGCGCGCGTCATATTCGCGGAAGCCCGTCGGCTTCACCATCGGCTCGGATTCGAAGGCGTAGGTATTGGGAACCAGGACGGGCTTGGGTTTCGGAAACATCAGGAGACGGCCTCGGCAATATCACATCAATGGAAGAAGGCGTTCATGCTTAGCACGACGTCAGACAACAGTGTCAGAAGGCAGAGGAATGCAGGCAACAATCGGGCAGGACCGCTCGCGCAGGCCACCCGACGAACTATTCAATGACTGCGACTCGGGATCGGCCTGCCTGCCGGTATATGGGGGCCGGTGACGCGCGAAACAACATTCCGCTTCGGTGCAGCCTACTGCTCCAGCACCATCTGGCCGTTGGCGTAAGCGAAACGCTTCAGCTTGGACAGGAAGGACAGGCCGAGCAGGTTCTCCGACAGCGCCGTATCGGGCAGCACCAGCGCGTCGACATCGCGCACGGTGAGCTCGCCGAGCTCGACCATCGCGAGCTTCGCCCGCGCCGCCTTCACGGTGCCGTTGGCCGTGGTCACGGTGGCGGTGTAGTCGCCGCGCGCAGGGCGCAGGCCGAAGCGGGCGGCCGAGCTTTCGTTCAGCGCGACCATCGAGGCGCCGGTATCGACCATGAAGCTGATGCGCTGGCCGTCGATGCGGCCGTCGGCGCGGAAGTGACCGCGGCGGTCGGTCGGAATGCTCAGGCTGCGCTGGCCCGCGGCAGACGGCTCCGCCGTGGCAACCCGCACGGACGGTGTCGCGGATGCCGACGCGGGGGTCAGGCGATCGGCCAGTTGCGCCATGAAGGTGCCGAGACCGACGAGAACGGCCGCAAAGATCATTATGTTACGCATGACGCAAACGCCCGACTTTACCCCGCAACCGATTTGACCATCAAAGCCGCTGACGGGCGACTGCGAGCGACCGGCTGCCGCCGCCATTTTGGCGAAAACGATGAGTGAAGCGTTAACGACAACGATAGCGGCGGTACAATTTGCATGAGCTACGTTCCCCGCGGCTTGGCCCGCCGGGTCGGCTCGGCATGGGCCGGATCGTCGGGCCAGGGATGGCGCGGATAACGGCCGCGCAGGTCGGTGCGGACCGCGGCATAGGAGCCGCGCCAGAAGCCGGGCAGATCGCGCGTCACCTGTACCGGCCGCTGCGCCGGCGACAGCAGCTCCAGCACCAGGGGCACCGCGCCGCGCGCGATCGAGGGATGGACGTTCAGGCCGAACAGCTCCTGCAGCCGCACCGCGATGGTGGGCCCCTGCTCGGCCTCGTAGTCGATCGCCAGCATGGTGCCGGTCGGCGCCTCGAAATGCGTCGGCGCCTCCCGGTCGAGCCGGGCCCGCAGATCCCAGGGGAGCAGTGCCATGACGGCATCCGAGACGTCGCCGGGCGAGACCTCCTTGAGCGAGGTCTTGTCGGCCAGCAGCGGCACCAGCCAGTCCTCGCGCCGCTCGGCAAGCCCCGCATCCGACAGGTCCGGCCAACTGTCGCCTTCCGCCTTGCGCAGGAAGGTAACGCGATCGCGCCATTGCAGGGCGGCCTTCGACCACGGCAGCCTGTCAAGGCCCGCGGCGCAGATGCCGTCGGCGAAGATGCGCGCGGTCTCCTCCGACGGCGTCAGCGCGACCGGCGCATCGGCCATGGTGATCGCATGCAGCTTGCGCCGGCGCCGCGCCCGCAACGCCATCGCGTCTTGATCGAAGCTGACCTCGTCTCTCGCTTCGATATGCGCAGCAAAATGCCGCTCGATATCCTCGATCGCCAGCGGCGCCGCCAGCAGGATGCGGCCGCTGGCCGCCGTTCCCGTCAGCTCACCGACCGCGATATAGGGTACGCGCGCCAGCGACGAGGTCGGCTCGACGGCGGCGCCACGGCCATTGGCGAGCACGAAGCTGGCATTGCCGCGGTTGCGCGCGATCCGGTCGGGAAAGGCGAAGGCGAGCATCAAGCCGGTGCTGAGCTGCCCTTGCACTTGCGGGGAGGAAGCCGCCTCGACCTGCTGCGCCCAGCGCCGTGCCATGTCACGCGCACTCTGCGCCCGTTGCGAGCGGTCGCGACGGAACTGATCGAGCCTGACCTCGAGATCAACGCTGTCGCCGCCGAGCCCGCGCTCGGTCAGGATGGCGGCGATGTCGGCGGCCTGCGCGGCGGCGCCATAATCAGCGGCGTCGACGATCATGCGGGCGAGCCGCGGCGGCAGCGCCAGCGCCCGCAGGCGGCGGCCCTCGTCGGTGAGGCGGCCTTCTTCGTCGAGCGCGCCGAGCTCGCGCAGCAGATCACGCGCCTCCTTCCAGGCCGGTTGCGGCGGCGGATCGAGGAAGCTCAGCGCGGAGGGGTCATTGACACCCCATTGCGCCAGATCGAGCACCAGCGAGGACAGGTCGGCGCTGAGAATTTCCGGCTGCGTATAGGCCGCCAGCGAGGCCGTCTGCGGCTCGTCCCATAACCGGTAGCAGACGCCAGGCTCGGTGCGGCCGGCGCGGCCGCGGCGCTGATCGACAGCGGCGCGCGAAGCCCGCACCGTCTCTAGCCGGGTCAGGCCGATGTCCGGCTCGTAGCGCGGCACCCGGGCGAGCCCGGAATCGACCACGATGCGGACGCCCTCGATGGTCAACGAAGTCTCGGCAATCGAGGTCGCCAGCACCACCTTGCGGCTGCCCTTCGGCGCCGGCGAGATGGCGCGGTCCTGGACCGCGGCATCGAGCGCACCGAACAGCGGTACGATCTCGATCGCTGCGTCGTGAACGCGCTCGGCCAGCATGGTCTGGGTGCGGCGGATCTCGGCCGCGCCGGGCAGGAACGCCAGCACCGAGCCCGCATCGGCGCGCAAAGCGGTAGCGATGGTCTCGGCCATCTGGCGCTCGACGGGCGCATCCGGCTTGCGGCCGACATAGCGGGTCTCCACCGGATAGGCGCGGCCCTCGCTCTCGACCACCGGTGCATTGCCGAGCAGGGTAGCGACGCGGGCGCCGTCGAGCGTCGCCGACATCACGAGGATGCGGAGATCCTCGCGCAGCCCCTGCTGCGCATCACGCGCCAACGCCAGGCCGAGATCGGCATCGAGCGAGCGCTCGTGGAATTCGTCGAACAGCACGGCGGCGACGCCGGTCAGCTCGGGATCATCCAGGATCTGCCGCGTGAAGATGCCCTCGGTGACGACCTCGATGCGGGTCGCGCGCGAGATCTTCGAGCCGAAGCGCACGCGGTAGCCGACGGTGTCGCCTACGCGCTCGCCGAGCGACTTCGCCATCCGCTCGGCGCTGGCGCGGGCCGCGATCCGGCGGGGCTCCAGCACGATGATCTTCTTAGTTCCGACCCACGGCGCATCACGCAAGGCCAGCGGCACCCGCGTGGTCTTGCCGGCGCCGGGCGGCGCCACCAGAACGGCGGTGTTGCTGCGTTCGAGCGTGCCGGACAGGTCGTCCAGCACGGCGTCGATGGGCAGCGGTGTGTCGAAGCGAAGGGGCAATCGTTGAACCCGTCATTGCCCGCGAAGGCGGACAATCCAGTAGACGCAGATCTCGCGGATGACGAAGATCGAGGCTACTGGATACCCCGCCTACGCGGGGTATGACAACGTCATGTCACGCTCCTCACATCACGCGCCCTTCACCGACGGCCTGCCCACGCTCTCGTAGACGAAGCCGTGAGCGGCCATCTCGTCGGGGCGGTAGACGTTGCGCAGGTCGACGACGACCGGATGGGCCATCACCTCCTTGAGGCGATCGAGATCCATGGCGCGGTACTGCACCCATTCGGTCACCAGCACGATCGCATCGGCGCCCGTCGCGCACTCATAGGGATCGTCGAAATAGGCGATCTCCGGCAGCTCCTTCTTGGCCTGCTCGATGCCGACCGGATCATGCGCGCGCACCTTGGCGCCCATGTCGAGCAGCCCGGTCACCAGCGGGATCGACGGCGCCTCGCGCATGTCGTCGGTCTCCGGCTTGAAGGTGAGGCCGAGCACCGCCACCGTCTTGCCGCGCAGATTGCCGCCGACCGCATGCGCGACCTTGCGCGCCATCGCTCGCTTGCGGTTGTCGTTGACGGCCAGCACCGATTCGACGATGCGCAGCTGCGTGTCGTAGTCCTGCGCGATCTTGATCAGCGCGCGCGTATCCTTCGGAAAGCACGAGCCGCCGAAGCCCGGACCGGCATGCAGGAACTTGGAGCCGATGCGGTTGTCGAGACCGATGCCGCGCGCCACCTCCTGCACGTCGGCACCGACCTTCTCGGCGAGATCGGCGACCTCGTTGATGAAGGTGATCTTGGTGGCGAGGAACGCGTTGGCGGCGTACTTGATCAGCTCGGCGGTGCGGCGCTCGGTGTACATCATCGGCGCCTGGTTCAACGACAGCGGGCGATAGATGTCGCCGAGCACCTTGCGGCCGCGCTCGTCCGCGGTGCCGACGACGATGCGATCCGGCCATTTGAAATCGCGGATCGCGGCACCTTCGCGCAGGAATTCCGGATTGGAGGCAACGACGACATCGGCCGTCGGATTGGTCTCGCGGATGATGCGCTCGACCTCGTCGCCGGTGCCGACCGGCACCGTCGACTTCGTCACGACCACGGTGAAGCCGGTGAGGGAGGCTGCGATCTCGCGCGCTGCGGCATAGACGTAGGTGAGGTCGGCGTGACCGTCGCCGCGCCGCGACGGCGTACCAACCGCGATGAACACGGCATCGGCCTCCGCGACCGGCTGCTTGAGGTCCGTGGTGAAATCGAGCCGCTTGGCCTTGACGTTGGCCGCGACCAGCGCATCCAGGCCGGGCTCGAAGATCGGGATTTCTCCGCGATGCAGCGCGGCGATCTTGCTCTCGTCCTTGTCCACGCAGGTCACCTGGTGGCCGAAATCGGCGAAGCAGGCACCGGACACCAGCCCCACATAGCCCGTGCCGATCATCGCAATTCGCATCGAAACCCATCCTTCAAGGTTAATACTTTCGCGTCTTAAACCATTTGCGGTTCAAGGGGAATTTAGAAAACGGCATGACGTTTGGATGACAAGGAGGAGTATTAACGGCTCTGCCCGACAATGCGGCAGCTCCGCGCCAAAGAGGGACAGCATGACCGCAAATGGTACGCCGAAATCGGCCGGAACCGAGGCGCGCATCGACTGGGTCGACTACGCCAAGGGTATCTGCATCATCATGGTCGTGATGATGCACTCGGTGCTCGGCGTCGAGCTGGCCGCCGGCGAGACCGGCTTCATGCACGCCGTCGTCGCATTCGCCAAGCCGTTCCGGATGCCCGACTTCTTCCTGATTTCCGGCCTGTTCCTGCCGCTGGTGATCGACCGGGATTGGCGCACCTATATCGACCGCAAGGTCGTGCATTTCGCCTATTTCTACGTGCTGTGGGTGACCATCCAGTTCGGCTTCAAGGCGCCCGGCTTCGCCGCGGCCTCCGGCTGGCAACATGCCGGCTATCTGTATCTCGAATCCTTCGTCGAGCCGTTCGGCACGCTGTGGTTCATCTATCTGCTGCCGATCTTCTTCGTCGTCATCAAACTGACACGAAAGCTGCCGGCGCCGGTGATCTGGGGCATCGCGGCCGGCCTGGAAATGTCGCATATCGTCACTGGCTGGACCGTGATCGACGAATTCTGCGCCCGCTTCGTCTACATCTATTCCGGCTATCTGTTCGCGACCACCATCTTCGCGCTGTCGGACCGCGCGCGGGCGCAGCCGATGCTCGCCATCGTCGGCCTGCTCGCCTGGGCGGTGATCAACCAGTCGCTGGTGAACCTCGGTGTCAGCGAATGGCCGGCTGTCTCCCTCATGCTTGGCTATGCCGGCGCGGTCGCCATCATCATCGCCGGCACGCTGCTGGCGCGCGCGCAACTCCTCAATGCGCTGCGCTTCTGTGGCGAGCATTCGATCGTGATCTACCTCGCCTTCTTCCTGCCCATGGCAGCCACACGCACAGTCCTGCTGAAGACCGGGGTGATCGGGGACATCGGAACGATCTCGCTGCTGGTCACGATCGCCGGCGTGCTCGGCGCGCTCCTGATCTGGCGCCTCGCGCTCCGCGTCGGCGCCCGCTTCCTGTTCGAACGCCCCATCGCGTTCTGGATCGCTCCGCTGAAGCCGAAAGCCGTGTTGCAGCCGGCGGAGTAGCCTCACCGTCAGGGCACCAGAAGCAGCGCGCCACGGCTGCGGCCGCTCTCCAGATCGATATGGGCCTCGACGACCCGCGCCAGCGGATACGCGGTGCCGTGGCCGACGAGATCGCCATCGGCGAGCGCGGCGAGAACCGTCGCTGCATCCCTGCGATAGTCGGCGACATCGTTGACATGGGCCATCACGCTCGGCCGTGCCAGCGACAGGCTGCGGCGCGGCCCCAGCTCCTCGACGGCAAGGCTTGGAATTGGACCGCCGGACTGACCGATGCTGGCGACCGTCCCGAACGGCCTGACGCAGGCGAGCGTCCGCGCAAGCGTCTTGCCGCCGACGCCATCATAGGCGACGTCGACGCCGCGCCCGTCGGTCAATCGCTTCACGGCATCGACAAAGTCAGCATCCCGGCCGACGATCAGATGGCGCGCGCCAGCGGCACGCGCGAGCTCCGCCTTGGCCTCCGAGCTCACCGTGCCGATGACGGTCGCGCCGCGCAGCCGAGCCAGTCGCGTCAGCACCTGGCCGAGCCCGCCGGCGGCACTGTGCACCAACAACGTCGTTCCGGCTCCGACGGCATAGGTACGATTGAGCAGCATCGCCGCGGTGATGCCTTTCAGCAGGGTCGACGCAGCGCTCGCTTCAGACACGGCGTCGGGCAGCGGCACCGCGCGCCAGGCGGGCAGATTTCGCTCCGAGGCATAGGCGCCGACCGGGGCGCCGGCATAGGCGACGCGGTCGCCGACGGACAACTCTGTCACGTCCGCGCCTTTCGCCGTCACGATCCCCGCCCCTTCGACGCCAGGAATTCCATCGGGCAGCGGATAGAGGCCGCTGCGCTGATAGATATCGATGAAGTTCACGCCGATCGCGGTGTGGCGCAGCCGGATCTCGTTGGCGCCCGGCGCCGGCAGCTCAACATTCTCCAGCACCAGATTCTCCGCGCCACCGGGTGACTTCAGTCGAACGATAGCAACCATGCCCGTCTCCACACATCTTGCCTTGATCCGGACAGTGTGGTCAGCGTTGGCATTCTGCGGAATTGCCCAATTTGGCTCCCCTATTGTGAATATTCGAACATGCGGATCGACTGGACCGACCTTCACCACTTCGTGACGCTGGCCCGCGAGGGCACGCTGTCGGCCGCCGCACGTGGTCTCGGCGTCGATCATGTCACGGTGGCCCGCCGGGTCGCGGCCCTGGAACGGGCCACCGGACTGAAGCTGGTCGACCGCCGAGCGCGGGCCTATGAGCTGACCGAGGACGGCCGCCGCCTCGCCGCGGCCGCCGGCCCGATGGAGCAGGCCGCGTTCGCGATCGAGCGCGCCGTGGTCGCATCGCGTCCCGGTCTGGCCGGTGAGGTCTCGGTCAGCGCGCCGCCGACGCTCGCCAACAGGCTGATCGCGCCACGGCTGGTCGAGCTGCACCGACGGCATCCCGCCATCATCATCAAGCTGATCGGCGAGAAGCGCAGCGCCTCGCTCAACCGACGGGAAGCCGACATCGCTCTGCGACTGTCGCGTCCCGACGAGCCCGGCCTGATCGCACGCAAGATCGGCCGCTTTGGCTTCAACCTCTACGGCGCGCCGCACTATCTCAAGGAGACGCCGCAGCATGCGCTCGGATTCATCGCCTATGATGCCAGCATGGACTCGGCACCCCAGCAGCAATGGCTGAAGGCGGTCGCCGGGCAGCGCACGATCGTGTTTCGGAGCAGCGATCTCGAGAGCCAGGCCGCAGCGGCGCGCGCAGGGCTGGGGCTCGCCGCCCTGCCGCATTTTCTCGGCGATCATGATCCCGACCTCACCCGCTTCGAAGCCGGCGCGGCCATCAGCAGGGACATCTGGCTCATCGTTCATCGCGACCTTAGGCGCACGCCCCTCATTCGCGCCGTCATGGAGTTCCTGACCCGCTGCGTCCGACCGGACTGAGGGGCGGAAAAATCCGGTGCGCATGGCGTCGTCACGGCTGTCAATGCGAGCGAAAATCCCTACATTGCGGCCATGCCCAAAGCTCCCCAGAAAGCCGCCGCCACGCCCGCCGCTCCCGCGCCTGCCGCCGCCAAGGGCGCGGCCAAGGGCGACCATGTGTTCCTGGTCGACGGCTCGTCCTACATCTTCCGCGCCTATCACGCGCTGCCGCCACTCAACCGCAAGTCCGACGGGCTGCAGGTCAATGCCGTGCTCGGCTTCTGCAACATGCTGTGGAAGCTGCTGCGCGACATGCCCGAGACCGACCGTCCCACGCATCTGGCCATCGTGTTCGACAAGTCCGAGGTCACGTTCCGCAACAAGATCTATGCCGACTACAAGGCGCACCGGCCGCCGGCGCCCGACGATCTGATCCCCCAATTCGCGCTGATCCGCGAGGCGGTCCGCGCCTTCGAGCTGCCCTGCCTGGAGCAGGCCGGCTACGAGGCCGACGATTTGATCGCGACCTATGCGCGGCTTGCCTGCGAGCGCGGCGCCACCACCACCATCGTGTCCTCCGACAAGGATTTGATGCAGCTCGTCAACGACTGCGTCACGATGTACGACACGATGAAGGACCGCCGCGTCGGCATCGCCGAAGTCATCGAGAAGTTCGGCGTGCCGCCGGAGAAGGTGGTCGAGGTGCAGGCGCTGGCCGGCGATTCCACCGACAACGTACCGGGCGTGCCCGGCATCGGCATCAAGACCGCCGCGCAGCTGATCACCGACTATGGCGATCTCGAAGGGCTGCTGACGCGCGCGGGCGAGATCAAGCAGCCGAAGCGGCGCGAGGCTCTGATCGAGAACGCCGAGAAGGCGCGGCTCTCGCGCCAACTGGTGCTGCTCGACGACAAGGTCGCGCTCGAGGTGCCGCTCGACGACCTCGCGGTGCACGAGCCGGATCCGCGCAAGCTGATCGCGTTCCTGAAGGCGATGGAGTTCACGACGCTGACGCGCCGCGTCGCAGAGTATTCGCACATCGATCCCGCCGACGTGTCGGCGGATGAGCAGTTGAAGAGTGGTGCGGGCACTGCTGCCTCCGTTCCCTCCCCCCTTGTGGGGGAGGGTCAGGGAGGGGGGCACCCCACCAACGGTGCCGCCGCAGCACCCCTCTCCCCAGCCCTCCCCCACAAGGGGGGAGGGAGCCCTCGCACCGGTGATCCGCGTACCGACAAGTCGGCGATGAGCAAGGGCACGCCGGCGAGCCTCGCGGAATCCAGGGCGGAGGCGGCGAAGAGCGGGCGGATCGATCGCGACAAGTACCAGACGCTGCGTAGCCTCCCAGAGTTGAACACCTGGCTCGCGCGCATCCATGACTTCGGCCGCGTCACTCTCGAGGTCAAGGCCAGCTCGATCGATCCGATGCAGGCTAGCTTGTGCGGCATCGCCCTGGCACTTGCGCCGAATGAGGCCTGCTACATCCCGCTGGCGCATCGCCAGGCCGGCGATGGCGGCGGCCTGTTCGATGCCGGGCTCGCGCCGGACCAAATCAAGGAGAGCGATGCGCTCGCCGCGCTGAAGCCGGTCCTCGAATCCACAGGGCTGCTCAAGATCGGCTACAACATCAAGTTCATCGCCGTGCTGCTGGCGCAGCACGGCATCACGCTGGCGAATGTCGACGACATCCAGCTGATGAGCTACGCGCTCGATGCCGGGCGCGGCTCGCACAAGCTCGAGTCTCTGGCCGAGCACGTGCTCGGCCACGCCGTGCTCGGCGAAAGCGAGCTGATCGGCAGCGGCAAGAACAAGCTGACGTTCGAGCAGGTCGCGATCGACCGGGCCGCGGCGCATTCGGCCGAAGCGGCCGATGTCATTCATCGCGTCTGGCGCGTGCTGAAGCCGCGCCTCACGGCCGAGCGCATGACCGCCGTCTACGAGACCTTGGAGCGGCCGCTGGTGCCGGTGCTCGCGCGCATGGAGCGGCGCGGCATCTCGATCGACCGCCAGGTGCTGTCGCGTCTGTCCGGCGATTTCGCCCAGACTGCCGCTAGGGTCGAGGCCGAGCTGCAGGAGCTGGCCGGCGAGCCGATCAATGTCGGCAGCCCCAAGCAGATCGGCGACATCCTGTTCGGCAAGATGGGCCTTTCGGGTGGCACCAAGACCAAGACCGGCGCCTGGTCGACGTCCGCATCGATTCTCGACGACCTCGCCGAGCAAGGCAACGAGTTCGCGCGCAAGATCCTGGAATGGCGCCAGGTCTCGAAGCTGAAATCGACCTATACCGATGCGCTGCCGACCTATGTCAACCCGCAGACGCATCGCGTGCACACCACCTACGCGCTGGCGGCGACCACCACCGGCCGGCTGTCGTCGAACGAGCCGAACCTGCAGAACATCCCAGTCCGGACCGAAGATGGCCGCAAGATCCGCCGCGCCTTCATCGCGACTCCCGGCCACAAGCTGGTGTCGGCCGACTACTCGCAGATCGAGTTGCGGCTGTTGGCGGAGATCGCGGACATCCCGGTGCTGAAGCAGGCGTTCAAGGACGGGCTCGACATTCACGCGATGACGGCGTCCGAAATGTTCGGCGTGCCGATCAAGGACATGCCGAGCGAAGTCCGCCGCCGCGCCAAGGCGATCAATTTCGGCATCATCTATGGCATCTCCGCCTTCGGCCTTGCCAACCAGCTCGGCATCGCCCGCGAGGAGGCCTCGGCCTACATCAAGCGCTATTTCGAGCGCTTCCCGGGCATTCGCGACTACATGGATGCGACCAAGGAGTTCTGCCGCAAGCACGGCTATGTCGTCACGCTGTTCGGCCGCAAGTGCCATTACCCGGAGATCAAGGCATCGAACGCCTCGGTCCGCGCCTTCAACGAGCGCGCCGCGATCAACGCGCGGCTGCAGGGCACCGCAGCCGACATCATCCGGCGCGCCATGACCCGCGTCGAGGAGGCCCTGGCGCAAAAGAAGCTGTCGGCTCAGATGCTGCTGCAGGTGCATGACGAACTGATCTTCGAGGTGCCGGACGACGAGGTCGCCGCGACCTTGCCGGTGGTGCAGCACGTCATGCAGGACGCCCCCTTCCCGGCGGTGCTGCTGTCGGTGCCGCTACATGTCGACGCCCGCGCGGCTGATAACTGGGATGAGGCGCATTGAGGATACGATGATGGATGATCAATTGGAGCTGCTTGACGGCATCGAGCTAAATACAATCGCCGAGGCTAAAGACCTCGAGAACGTGCTCGACGAAGCGGAAAGCGAAGCGCACCTAAGCGATTCGTTTACGATATCGAGCTACGGCGCCGACTACACTGTAGATTCTCTCGTGAAGAGAATGAGAACAGAATCTTTCTTCGTGCCCCCATTTCAGAGATCGCTCGTGTGGAACGCGCGACAGGCATCAAGATTTGTAGAGTCGTTGCTGATGGGTCTACCTGTACCTGGCATCTTTGTGTTTCGAGAGGCGAAAACAAACCGCCATCTCATCATCGACGGCCAGCAGCGGCTGAAGACATTACAAGGCTTCTACGATGGACTTTTCCGTGGTCAAGAATTTCGCCTGCAAGACGTTCGAAAGCCGTGGGCAGGCAAAACATACAAGGAACTTGATACACAAGACGTCTTGCGGCTGGACGATTCCATCGTCCACACTACCATCTTTCGTCAGGAAAAGCCTGACGACAACACCGACAGCATATACGAAGTATTTGAGCGCATAAATTCCGGCGGCATAAAGCTCTCCGATCAAGAGATTCGCGTCTGCGTCAATTTTGGTGGCTCTAGTGAGCTTCTGCGCCAATTGAATGAAATTACCTCTTGGAGGCAACTTTACGGCGCAAAAAGCGCACGACTGAAAGACCAAGAACTGATTTTGCGTTTCTTAGCCCTGACCCACAACTTGGACAACTACTCCAGGCCAATGCGCACTTTCCTCAATCGATTCATGGAGTCGAACAAGTCTCTGGAGAAAACGGCTGCCGAAAAATACTTTTCCGAATTCAAGACAGCCATCGATTTTATCCAAAGCGCCCTCGGACGTCGCGCGTTCCGTCCTGAGCGTTCTCTTAACACCGCCGTTTTTGACGCAGTTATGGTTGGCACCGCGAGCCGCTTAAACAAAGGCGAAATCACAGATCTCGGTGGCTATGCCAAGGCCTACGATGAGCTTCTGGCCGATAGCGGATTTCGGGAGGCTTACACTAGGTCTACCGCCGACGAGGAAAAGGTTAGAGCACGAATTGGCTTAGCCCGAGATGCGTTTGCGAAATTGTCATGACGCCGACATATTTCAGTTTGGAGAAAAAGATCGAGTACTTGCTTGGCAAGATCAAAGATATTGACGATGACTATTTGCGATCTCACATCGCAAACTACGTTTGCGTGCTTCTAAGCGGACTGCTAGAGGCAGCAATTCGAGAGATAATCTCGGCGTGCTCAGAGCGCACGTCGACGCCGCGAATGTCGAGTTTCGTTAAATCTAGGATGGATGGGTTTCGGAACCCAGACATTGAGAAGATAACAGCACTACTGTCCTCGTTCGACAGAGCGATTGCTGAACGGCTTGAGAGTTTTTGGGACGAGGAGATCAAAGACGCGATCGGGTCAATTGTAGGAAATCGACACCTCATTGCGCACGGTCGCGACACTACAGTAACGTACAGTCGAGTATCCGAGTGGCATGGATGCGCAAAGAAGTTCATCAGTTTCTTAGAAGCTGAGTTCAGTTGATAGGCAAGCCGGAAGACGGCCCGTTGCCGGAATGCACTTGCATGCGGCGGAGCAACTCGATTTCACGATATCAAACAGCCTGAGATACACTTTCGCCTTCTCTCGTCACGATCTGCCCGAGTGGTGCAAACAATCCGCCCCTTCGAATTTCGATGAGGGCGCAGGGAAGGCCGGACCTGCGCGACGGCTTTAACTGCTGCTTCGCTTTCTCCCTGGCGCATCGGGCTTCTGGCCACCACCCCCACGCGAAGCAGAGCCTCAACGAAAGTTGATATCAGCATCGGGATATCAGGACCGCGCGACTTGACCGTGCATGCCCTGCTGTTCGTCCGGTGGTCAAGACCACGCTGCAGCGAAACAGGCCCATCGCATCCCCGCCAACGATCCGTGACGCTCGCGAAGCGCCCCTCGTGCGGCGGCGGGACGAGCAGAAATGTGCAGGTGATTTGCCCGACAAGGCAGCGCTGGCCGCCTGCGATAAACTACCTCGACGGGCAATTTGCGCACGAGGGGCATTCCCGCGGGGCCAGGGTTATCGCGTCTGACGATCTGAGTTTTCGCCAGGCTGTCTCCACATCGTCATGCCAGGGCCCCGTCCCGGCCATGACGACGCGGAGAAAGCTGGTAGCAAGCAGATACTCTTGTGCAAGATGCTGACGTGGCTCGGCGGCCGGCGACGACTTTACCCTTCGTTGACCATGATGCAGACCGGCGATTGTCGCCTGCGAGACGGTAAGACGGCGTGCAATTAGTTTGGACAAGAGTGCCCTCCGTGACAACGAACACGCTGGCCCAGACAGTCCCATGACCGCGACGTCATCCGCAGCCACCCATCGGACGCGCAACCGTCGCACGCTGCTGGTCCTGCTGATCGCACTCGTGCTCTACAACGGTGCCTATCTCGTCAGTTGGTGGCTGTCGTCGCCGCAGCCGGCGTTCGGTGATTTCTTCGGCCTGTGGTCATTCGGCAAGTTCGCCGCGCTGTTTGGCGCCGACGTCTACGATCCGATCGCGCTCGCGCGCTATCAGCAGACGCTGGATCCCGCCCTCAGTGGCGGCGGATTTCCCTATCCTTATCCGCCGACGTTCCTGCTGGCGTTGATCCCGCTGGGGATGCTGGCGCTGCCTGCCGCCTATGTCTGCTGGATCTCGGTGACGTTCGCGCTGTATGGCCTGGCGACGCTGGGCCGCGACTGGCGCTCGCTGTCGGGCCTTGCGCTGCTCGCGGCGCCAACGACGCTCATCAACGCGATCACCGGCCAGAACGGCTTTCTCTCGGCGGCCTTGCTGATCGCCGGACTGCGCCTGCTCGCGAGCCATCCCATCATTGCCGGCGCCCTGCTCGGCCTGCTCGCCTACAAGCCGCAATTCGTGCTGCTGATGCCGGTCGTGCTGCTGGCGTCACGCAACTGGCGCGCCATCCTCTCGGCCATCGCCACGACCGTGATCGTCGCGGTCGTCACCAGCGCTGCGCTCGATCCGTGGATCTGGCTCGAATGGATCGTGACGTTTCCGAGCTATCAGGCGCAATTGCAGGCCAACCAGGTCAGCCTCGATCACATGATGCCGACGGTCATCGCTGGCTTGCACGCGCTCGGCGCGCCGCCGCCGATCGGCTACCTGGTTCAGCTCCTGTTGTCCTGCTCCATCGTCGTGATGGTCTGGGATGCCTGGCGACGCGGCATGACGGAGCAGGCGATCGCGCTGGTCGCGGTCGGCAGCGTCATCGCCACGCCCTACGCGATGATCTACGACATGCCGATGGTGGCGGCGGGGATTGCGATCCACTGGAAGGCGCGGAGCGACGCCGGCGAGCCGATCCCGCCGCTGGAGATCGGCCTCGTGATCGCGCTGGGAGCCTGCCTGCTCGCCATGATCGTGCACTCCGTGCCGCTCGCGGCGGCCATTCTGCTGGTCCTGCTGGCGTTGAGCATCGCCGGTGTGTTCGACCGCTCCAGCCGGCGCGCCCCTGCATTGAACATGACGCCGCCGGCGGCGGGCTGATTGCTCTCGGTGCAATTGACCGGATGACGATGCGTGATCGTCCGCGCTAAAGCAGCGGCAGAGATCCCGATCATCGAACCAGTCATGCCGCACACATCCTCCCTGCTCGCCTTCGCCCTCGTCTCGCTCGGCATGGTGCTGACACCAGGGCCGAACATGATCTATCTGATCTCGCGCTCGATCACGCAGGGCCACGCCGCCGGCCTGGTCTCGCTCGGCGGCGTTGCCGTCGGCTTTCTGGTCTACATGCTGGCGGCGGCGTTCGGCATCACGGCGCTGCTGTTTGCCGTGCCGTTCGCCTATGACGCGCTGCGCCTCGCCGGCGCTGCCTACCTGCTCTATCTGGCGTGGCAGGCGGTGAAGCCGGGCGGACGCTCGCCCTTCCAGGTGAGGACGCTCGCCATCGACAGCCCGCGCCGGCTGTTCCTGATGGGGCTCGTCACCAACCTGCTGAACCCGAAGATCGCGATGCTGTATCTGGCGCTGCTGCCGCAGTTCATCGATCCCGCTGTTGGCGGCGTGCTGACGCAGTCGGTGGTGCTCGGCGCGATCCAGATCGTGATCAGCGTCAGCGTCAACGCCATGATCGCCATGGCGGCGGGATCGATTGCCCTGTTCCTGGCGACACGGCCGAGTTGGGCGCTGGTGCAGCGCTATCTGATGGGCACGGTGCTCGCGGGACTTGCGGTGCGCATGGCGCTGGAGGCGCGGCGGGGGTGATTTGCATCGGCTCCCCCGCCTTGTCCGCCGAAGCCTCCCGGCAAAGGCGGACGAGAGCGGGAGAGGGGGCACCGCGCGTGCGGAAAGATCTCGGAAGTCATCGTCGGCAAAGAACGGCCGATGAGCTTCTCAGTCCAGCTTCGCCTCCATGCCGCGCTTCACGGCGGGGCGGGCCATCAGGGTATCGTACCAGCGCTCGACGTGGGGAAAGTCGGCCAGATCGACCTTGTGGCGCGGGTGGCGCCAGGCCCAGCCGAGGATGGCGAAGTCGGCGATCGAGAGCGCGCCGGCGACGAACTCTTGCTGCGCCAGCCGGCGGTCGAGCACGCCATAGAGCCGGACCGTCTCGGCCATGTAGCGCTTGAGGCCGTAGGCGCGGTCCTGCTCGTTGGTCAGCGCGATGAAATGGTGCACCTGGCCGGGCATCGGGCCGAAGCCGCCCATCTGCCACATCAGCCATTCATAGACCGGAATCCGCTCGGCGAGGGATCTCGGCAGGAACTGCCCGGTCTTCTCAGCCAGATAGAGCAGGATGGCGCCGGATTCGAACACGCTGACCGGCTTGCCGTCGGGGCCGTCCGGATCCACGATGGCGGGAATCTTGTTGTTGGGGCTGATCGCCAGGAACTCCGGCGCCATCTGGGCGCCCTTGGTGATGTCGACCGGAACGACGCGGTATCGCAGCCCCATCTCCTCCAGCGCGACCGAGATTTTGCGCCCGTTCGGGGTGTTCCAGGTGTACAGCTCGATCGTCATGCGGGGCATCCTTCCCAATCGTCCTTGCTTGGTCGCGGGCTCCCATTAGCTCGAAACTGCATCCGGCTTCAAACGTACCGTTGTTGATGGGACATCGTGGCGGCTGGTCTCCGCCGCCCGCCCCCGATAGATTGCGCCACCCAAGAATCCACCCTCAGGGGAAAACGCCGTGTCCAAATCCGCCTCCCGCGCCCGCCTCCTCGAGATCATCCGCAGGCGCTCGTTCGGCCGTGGCGAGGTCACGCTGGCCTCCGGCCGCAAGAGCGATTTCTATTTCAACCTGAAGCCGACCATGATGGACCCGGAGGGCGCCACCTTGCTCGCCGAGCTCACCTATGAGGCGCTGAAGGACGAGGGCTTCGATTATATCGGCGGCCTGGAGATGGGCGCGGTGCCGCTCGCCGGCGCGATCGCCCAGATCTCCTGGATCAAGGGCCATCCGATCGCGGCCTTCTTCGTCCGCAAGAAGCCGAAGGAGCATGGCGCCAGGCTCGCGATCGAGGGCCTAACCCGCGACGAGACCCTGGCCGGCAAGCGCATCGTCGTGGTCGAGGACGTCACCACCACCGGCGGCTCGGCGATGAAGGCCGTGGAAACCCTGCGCGAGGCCGGCGCCGAGGTGACGCTGGTGTTCACGATGGTCGACCGCGAGGAAGGCGCCGCCGAGACCTTCGCCCAGGCCGGCCTGCCGTTCCAGGCGCTCTTCAAGGCGCACGAATTCCTCTGAGGCGCTTGGCGCGCGGCGCAATTCGCCGCCCGCGCATACCGCTCATTTACCAACGCCCGTTAAGGTTACCGCAAAGCTGATGGCGCCATGCCTTGGGCAAGGCGCGTTCGATCGCACATGATCGAACGACGCGGGTTGCCGCGTCACGGCGTGGCTTTGCGGTGAAGATCCTGGCGATGGAGCGGGCGTTGCGTAGCGTGTTGTCGTTTCGGCGGAGGTCCCGCCACGTCGCTGTCGCGGCGACGGTCGGCCTCGTCGCGGCCGGCGCGCTGGCGCCGCGGATGGCGTCGGCCCAGGGCCTGTTCGACTTCCTGTTCGGCGGCTTCAACAAGCCGCAATCGCAGCGGCCGGCGGCGCAAGGCGGCCTCTTCGCCGATCCGTTCGGCACCAACCCGCAGGCCCCCGCCCAGCCGCGCGCCGCGAGCGGCGGATCGGGGGCAGCGTTCTGCGTGCGCACCTGCGACGGCCGCTATTTTCCGCTGGCGCGCGG
This sequence comes from Bradyrhizobium sp. SZCCHNR2028, assembly GCF_032380995.1. Classification (NCBI taxonomy): domain Bacteria; kingdom Pseudomonadati; phylum Pseudomonadota; class Alphaproteobacteria; order Hyphomicrobiales; family Nitrobacteraceae; genus Bradyrhizobium; species Bradyrhizobium sp. SZCCHNR2028. The sequence goes on from NZ_JAUHJF010000009.1 coordinate 181,764, forward strand.
CCTCGCCTCGCCGGCGCAGATGTGCCAGGCGTTCTGCCCGGCCAGTGCGACCAAGATCTATTTCGGCTCCAACATCGACTACGCCACGGCGGCGAACGGGGAACGCTATGCCGACAGCGAGAACGCGTTCGCCTATCGCCAGGCGCTGCGCGCCGACTGCACCTGCAACGGCCGCGATCCGGCCGGGCTGGCGCCGGTCGATCTGTCGCTCGACACCTCGCTGCGCCAGGGGGACGTCGTCGCCACGGCCGACGGGCTGGTGGCCTATTCCGGCGCGCGCGGCAGCGGCGGCCAGCCGGCCGACTTCAAGCCGGTCGCGTCCTATCCCGGGCTCAACTCAGACATGCGGGCCAAGCTGAGCGAGATGAAGGTCGCGCCGGTGCGCGCCGACATGGTCGGCGCAGACGCGCAGGCCATGGCTCTGCCGGCGGACGTCAATGTCGGCGCCGCACCGCCGCCCCTGAGCATCGCGCCAAAGCCCGCCGCAAGCCGGCTGAAGCAGGCGGATGTGAATTGAACACGCGCTGCGCCAAGGCGCAGCGCCGGCGTCGGTGCAGGCCGGCTCGGCACAGCGACCTCTGGAGCTTGAGCGCGCACTGTCCGCCGGGACTGACGGCCAGGGCTAGCGCGCGACGATCACGCCGATGACGTTCGGCGCTTCCAGATATTTCTCCTCGATCGCCGCGCGGGCGGCGGCGCGGTTGTCCGGCGTCAGCAGGCCGCGCTTCTCGGCCAGGATCATCCAGCAGAAGCCCCACCAATCGGTCAGCATGCCCTCGTCGTCGACCAGGTCATAGCCCTGCTCCGCGGCGAAGATGCGCGCTCGCGCCTCGTCGAGGCCATCGAGGAAGGTGTGGTCGGTGGCCGAGAACAGGTCGTCGGAAATGTCGTCGGTGGTGTAGCCCCAGACCGACATGCACACCGCGTTGAAAGCGCGGTCGATCTGGTCGTCGTCGACGGCCCGCCGCCGCGCCGTCTTGTGCAGCCGCGTCAGGCTGCGCGCGAAATCGGCAATGCGGGTCAGGGCCAGGGGATCGAAGGCGATATGGGACATGGGTGTCCTCGCGGGATGCACTGATGCCGGTTTGTCTGGGGCGGATCGAATCGCAATCAGGATAATCGATCGCCTGCTGAATTGTTCTTAATTTGTTCTTGCGAAAAAAGGAAGTGCTGATTTATCGTCGTCCCGGCCCCCGAGCCGGGACCCAGAGCCACCGCAGCAGCCCTTTGGTTTGCACGGACCGATGAGCACCCAGGCCGCATGGACGGTCTACATTCTTGCCAGCGGGCATCATGGCACGCTGTACATCGGCATCACCAATGATGTCAGAAGGCGCCTCGAAGACCACCGTGCCGGGCGAGGCGCCAAGTTCGTCAGCAGGTACAAGGTTTTTCGCCTGGTTCACGTCGAGAGCTTTCCAACTCCGATCGAGGCGATCGCTCGCGAGAAGCAGCTCAAGAACTGGCACCGCGACTGGAAGGTCGAGCTGATTGAAAGGGACAACCCCGATTGGAGTGACTTGTCGGGCCTCATCCTCGGCCGGTGAGTCTGGATCCCGGCTTTCGCCGGGATGACGATGTGGAGAGTCCTTTCAACATCACCGCATATGCAACCAGCCGCCAGCGTGTTCCGCCCCCGGAACTCCGGCCCCGTTTTTGCATCATTTTCCATCACCTAGCTGTGCGGACCAGCCTTTCCCCGGGTTTCGGACCGCGCGCAACCATCGTATGCTTTTACCGGTTCCTCGTAGCATCACAGGTTTCCAAGGTGACAGATCAGCCGTCCCAGCGCAGCTTCGTAAGCACCGGCCAGCCCGTCGACGAATTGGCGGTCGCGGAGATCAAGAGCGACATCCTGGCCAAGCTTCGCCTCGCCATCGGCAAGGAAGCGAGCCAGGCGACGCAGCAGGACTGGTACCACGCCGCGGCGCTGACCTTGCGCGACCGCATCGTGCATCGCTGGCTGACCGCCGACAAGGAGAGCTACGACGCCGGGCGCAAGCGCGTCTATTATCTCAGCCTCGAATTCCTGATCGGCCGCCTGTTCAGCGACGCGCTCAACAACATGGGCCTGATGAAGGTGTTCGAGACCGCGCTCGGCGATCTCGGCGTCGGCCTGATGGACCTGCGCAAATGCGAGCCGGACGCCGCGCTCGGCAATGGCGGCCTCGGCCGCCTCGCGGCCTGTTTCATGGAGAGCATGGCGACCTTGCAGATCCCGGCGATCGGCTACGGCATCCGCTATGATTTCGGCCTGTTCCGCCAGGTGATCGTCGACGGCTGGCAGCACGAATATCCCGACGTCTGGCTGTCGTTCGGCAATCCCTGGGAATTCCAGCGCCCAGAGGTGGTCTATCACGTCCATTTCGGCGGCGGCGTCGAGCATGTCGACGACAAGGGCCGCGACCGCGCGATCTGGCACCCCGGCGAGACCGTGCAGGCGGTCGCCTATGACACCCCGATCGTCGGCTGGCGCGGCCAGCATGTGAATGCGCTCAGGCTGTGGTCGGCCCGCTCGCCCGACCCGCTGAAGCTCGACGTCTTCAACTCCGGCGACTATCTCGGCGCCTCGGCAGAAGAAGCGCGCGCCGAGGCGATCTGCAAGTTCCTCTATCCGAACGACGAGAGCCCGGCAGGACGCGAGCTGCGGCTGCGCCAGGAATATTTCTTCGTCTCGGCTTCGCTGCAGGATCTCGTCAAGCGCCATCTCGGCTCCGACGGCCAGCTGCGCAGCCTGGCGCAGAAGGCCGCCGTGCAGCTCAACGACACGCATCCTTCGCTCGCCGTGGCCGAGCTGATGCGGATCCTGGTCGACCTGCACAATTTCCGCTGGGACGAGGCCTGGAAGATCACCATCGCGACCTTGTCCTACACCAACCACACGCTGCTGCCGGAGGCGCTCGAGACCTGGCCGGTCGAGCTGTTCGAGCGGCTGCTGCCGCGGCATCTCGAGATCATCTACCACATCAATGCGCAGCATCTCGCGCTCGCCGAGCAGCGCGCACCGGGTGACATCGACTACCGCGCCTCGGTGTCCCTGATCGACGAGAAGAGCGGCCGTCGCGTGCGCATGGGCCAGCTCGCCTTCGTCGGCTCGCACCGCATCAACGGCGTCTCGGCGATGCATTCCGACCTGATGAAGGAGACCGTGTTCCACGATCTCAACCATCTCTATCCCGGCCGCATCACCAACAAGACCAACGGCATCACCTTCCGCCGCTGGCTGACCCTGGCCAATCCCAAGCTGACGAACCTCTTGCGCGAGGCCTGCGGCGACGCCGTCGTCGACGATCCGACGCTGCTGTCGAGCCTCGAGAGCTACGTTGCCGACGCCAGCTTCCACCAGAAGTTCCGCGCGGTGAAGCATCACAACAAGGTGCTCCTGACGCGTCTGATCGTCGAGCGCATGAACGTGCGTCTCGATCCGGGCGCGCTGTTCGACGTGCAGATCAAGCGCATTCACGAATACAAGCGCCAGCTCTTGAACATCCTCGAAGCCGTCGCGCTATATCAGGACATGAAGGACGACCCGCAACGCGACTGGGTGCCGCGGGTGAAAATCTTTGCCGGCAAGGCGGCGGCGAGCTACCGCTACGCCAAGCTGATCATCAAGCTGATCAACGACGTCGCCGACACCGTCAACAACGATCCCGCGATCGGCGGCAAGCTGAAGGTCGTGTTCATGGCCGACTACAATGTCAGCCTGGCGGAAACGATCATTCCCGCGGCCGACCTGTCTGAGCAGATCTCGACCGCCGGCATGGAGGCGTCCGGCACCGGCAACATGAAGCTGGCGCTGAACGGCGCCCTTACCATCGGCACGCTGGACGGCGCCAATATCGAGATCCGCGACAATGTCGGCGCCGACAACATCGCGATCTTCGGCATGGAGGCCGACGAGGTCATGCTCCGCCGCAAGCAGGGGCTGGACGCGTCCGACGTGATCCACCGGTCACCGCGGCTGGCGCGCGCGATCGATGCGATCGCGACCGGCGCGTTCTCGCCGGACGAGCCCGGCCGGTTCGAGCCGATCGCGCATGCGCTGCGCCATCTCGACCACTATATGGTCTCGGCCGATTTCGATTCCTACTACGAGGCCCAGCGCGGCATCGATGCACGCTGGCAGACCGTGCCGGCCTGGACCCGCGCCTCGATCCTGAACGTCGCGCGCATGGCGTGGTTCTCCTCCGACCGCACCATCCGCGAATATGCCGACGACATCTGGAACGTGCCGGTCGGCCCGGTGATGGCGCCGGTGCAAGCGCAGCGGGCGTGAAGGGCCCTTCCCTCCCGCCTTCATCAATGACCCATGACGTCATTGCAAAGGCCTTCGATTGCTTTTCACCTGACGGCCATCATACGATGACCGTCGGGAGGAATGCATGACCGAACCGCCAGTTCACTTGTTCGACGAGGCGACCCGGGTCACTGCCGGCGACAGCCGCTGGCAGGGGCGGACCAGCCCGGATTACTGGGCTTTCGTCGGCCCGTTTGGCGGCGTCACGGCGGCGACCGTACTGCGCGCGTTGATCCAGCACCCGCAAATCCAGGGCGATCCGCTGGCGGTGACGGTGAACTATTGCGCGCCGATCGCGGAAGGGCCGTTCGATCTCGACGTGCGGCTGGTGAAGGCCAACCGCTCCTCGCAACATTGGTGCGTCGAGCTGAGCCAGGGTGATGCAGACGCGGCGACGCTCGCCACCGTCGTGTTCGCCGAGCGCCGGCCGTCCTGGTCGCATCAGCCGGCCACAAAGCCCGAGGCGCCGCCGTTCGACCAGGTCAAGCGTCATCCCGACACGAACATGTCCTGGACCAAGCAGTACGATTTCCGCTTCATCGAGGGCCGTCCGGCATTTGGCGCATCGTCGTCGGGTGAGCCGCACAGCAGCTATTCCCGGCTCTGGATCTCCGACCGCAAGCCGCGCAAGCTCGACTGCCTGTCGCTGCTGTCGATGTCGGACGCCTTCTTCGGCCGCGTCTTCCACGCCCGCGGCGAGCTGGTGCCGTTCGGCACGGTGTCGCTGACGACCTATTTACACGTCAGCCGGGACGAGCTCGCGGCCGAGGACATCACGCACGTGCTCGCAACGGCCGATGCCAAGATCTTCAACCGCAGCTATCAGGACCAGCATGGCGAGCTGTGGTCACCCTCCGGCCGCCTGCTCGCGACGACAACGCAGATCGCGTATTTCAAGGCGTGAAAGCCGGGACGCAAGCCAAGAAAACGGCGTCGTCCCGGCGTTCGCCGGGACGACAGCTGTGGGTATGGCTTGAGCTCGCGCCTCTCGTGCATTGAACGGGGCGGAGCGGGAAAATGTGGGGTCAGCCGCAACGCGACCGCCCCCTTTGACGTTTGCAGCCCTACTCCGCCGCCAGCTTCAGATCCGGCGCGGCGTTACGGACCTCGGCATCGACCTGGGCTTCGAACTTGGCAAAATTCTTCTGGAACATGCCGACCAGGGCGCGCGCAGTCTTGTCGAACTCGGCCTTGTCCTTCCAGGTGTTGACCGGGTCGAGGATCTCGGTCGGCACGCCCGGTAGCGCGGTCGGCACCGCGAAGCCGAAATATTTGTCGGTGCGGAACTCGACGTTGCGCAAGCTGCCGTCGAGCGCCGCCGTCAGCAGCGCACGCGTCACCTTGATCGGCATGCGCGAGCCCGTGCCGTACTTGCCGCCGGTCCAGCCGGTGTTGACCAGCCAGCAGTCAACATTGTGGTCGGCGATCAGCTGCCGCAGCATGTTGCCGTAGACGGACGGATCGAGCGGCAGGAACGGCGAGCCGAAGCAGGTCGAGAATTCCGGCTGCGGCTCGGAGCCCAAGCCGCGCTCGGTGCCCGCGACCTTGGCGGTGTAGCCGGACAGGAAGTGGTACATCGCCTGCGCCGGCGAGAGCTTTGCGATCGGCGGCAGCACGCCGAAGGCGTCGGCGGCGAGCATCACGACGTTCTTCGGATGCGGCGCGCGGCCGGTGCGCGAGGCGTTCGGGATGTAGTCGAGCGGATAGGCCGAGCGGGTGTTCTCGGTCTTGGAGCCGTCGTCGAAATCGGGAACGCGCGTATCCTCATCGAGCACGACGTTCTCGAGCACGGCGCCGAAGCGGGTCGACGCCGCGAAGATCTGCGGTTCGGCTTCCTTCGACAGCTTGATGCACTTCGCATAGCAGCCGCCCTCGAAGTTGAACACGCCGGACGGGCCCCAACCATGCTCGTCGTCGCCGATCAGGGTGCGGTTCGGATCGGCCGACAGCGTGGTCTTGCCGGTGCCGGACAGGCCGAAGAAGACCGCGGTGTCGCCCTTCGGCCCGACATTGGCCGAGCAGTGCATCGGCATCACGCCGCGCTCGGGCAGATAGTAGTTGAGCGTCGTGAACACGCTCTTCTTCATCTCGCCGGCATAATAAGACCCGCCGATCAGGACGATCTTGCGGGTGAAATCGATCGCGACGACGTTCTGCGAGCGCACGCCATGACGTTTCGGATCGGCACGGAAGCTCGGCATGTCGATGATGGTGAGCTCCGGCACGAAGGTGTCGAGCTCGATGGTCTCGGGGCGGATCAGAAGGGTGCGGATGAACAGCGAGTGCCAGGCGAGCTCGGTGAAGACGCGCGTCTTGATGCGGAACGTGGGATCGGCGCCGCCATAGAGGTCCTGCGCGTACAGGGTCTTGCCTTCGGCGTGCTTGATGAAGTCCTGGTGCAGCGCCTCGAACTGCTCGGGCGTGATCGCCTGGTTGCCCGCCCACCACATCTTTTCGGTGGAGGCGTCGCGCACCGTGAACTTGTCCTTCGGGCTGCGACCGGTGAACTCGCCAGTATCCGCGCACAGCGCCCCATCGGCCGACAGCACAGCCTCGCCCGCCGCCAGCGAATACTGATAGAGCTGAGGAGCGCCGAGATTCCAGTGCACCTGCTTGAGGTTCTTTAAGCCGAACTTGTCGGCACCGAAGGCGCCGTTGCGAATACCCGTCTCTTGCACGAAGATCCCTCCTGAGAGCCCGCATCTGTTGCGCGCAGTCGCGCGCGTTGCGCGGTGACCGTTGCCGTTACATCGCCTTATCGAAGCGCGGTCGCCGACCTAATACTGATCAACGCTGGTCTTGCCAAGACGATCCGGCCCAATTGGTTATTGGCACCCCGTGATGCACGTAGCTCATCTTTTGCCGCGTCATGCACATTCCAGCGGCAGCCGCCTGCGCTTCGCCGAGATGCTGCAACGCAACAGATATATCAGCGCGGTTGGATTTCATGAGAGGGACGGACGATACTCGAATCGATAGATTCGCGCCGGCAAGCGAAGACCAAGCATCCAGCAACGCCTGTCGCAGCGCCTCGCTGCAATCAATCACGGGACGCCGCCAGAGCCGACGGAATGTGTCGGTGATCAGCCGTGTCGTCGCCACGCGCGATCAGCCGGCTTCCACTCACGATTTTCTCGCGCTTGCAGGATCACGTGATTCGATTCTCCCAGCCGGGACGATGGTCCCAGCGTTGGTCCATGGCACTCAACGCCGCACGCGTTCACCCCAGCCGCGACGTCAACGAGCTGACTAGCGCCCACGCCGTGGAGTTCGCGCGGCGCTCACCCTCCGCTGGACAGGCAGCGTGCACATCGAGCATCACTACAAACTGCGCTCATGGGTGAACTTCACGGTCTTTCATCACGAGACGATGAGCGCAGCCATCAAAGGGCGCTCGAACTACACCTCACTTCGCGCGTGCCTCGTCAGCAAGCCTCACCAGCATCTTGCGCAATGCCCCGGGCGTGGTCACGCGCTCGGGAAACTCCAGCCGCAGCGTCCTGCCGTCGGCCATCAGATCCAATCCCTCCGGGTCACAGCCGCTACACCGCCACTCCGCGGCTTCGGCGCCGAGCAGCGTCGTCGCGTAGAGGGCGAGCGCCTCGCGATGATCTTCGTTCATGTGATCGACGGCGCCCTGCTCTGCCAGAATCAGTTCGTCAGCATCGGATATATCCGTGAGAAACTGCTCGGGCTTGAGATCGACGATGCGGCCGAATCCGGCGACGAGATGCGTGCCTGACGGGCGAATCACGAAGAACGAGAAGTCGGCGAAATCCGCGTAGTCCGCAGCAGACGGATGCGCATTGAGATACCGACGGCGCAGCATCTCGCGATTGTCGTCGCTGGCCTGCTCGGCTTTTCCCGACAGCATGATGCGCGAACCTTCGAGCGGATCGCCGGGCGCGCGTTCATCGAGCATCACCGACACGCGCGAATCGGCAAGTACATTCCTGGTGTGAACGGCTAATCGCGAGATCAGGATGATCGGAGCACCATCGGACGCGGTGGCGACATTGACCAGCGAGCAGTAGGGATCGCCCGAGCCAACCATCAAGGTTGCAAGTGCGCCCTGCCGGCTCCGGCGCAGCAGGGAATGCGTCACGCGGTTAGGGTTAAAGCTCGCAGACATCATCTTTCCCTCGTCCAAGCAGTTGCAATGAAGGCCTTTTTTCGGCTAAACGGACCACAAACTTGGGCGGGGCACAAACTTTGCCATGCTATTTGTGGAACTCGGTCACACTTCAGCCCAGCTTGCATTGCTCGTTGACCATGTTCGAAGCCCAGTTATGCGGCCCTTAGCTCGATTCTCGTGTCTCGGCTAACCAGACTCTGAAAGCAGGCTCATGCCCACAATCGCCTTGGTCGATGACGACCGCAACATTCTGACATCCGTCTCGATCGCGCTCGAGGCCGAAGGCTATCGCATCATGACCTATACCGATGGTGCATCGGCGCTCGACGGATTCCGGACCAGCCAACCCGACCTTGCCATCCTCGACATCAAGATGCCGCGCATGGACGGCATGGAGACGTTGCGGCGGCTGCGGCAGAAGTCCGACCTGCCCGTGATCTTCCTCACCTCCAAGGACGAGGAGATCGACGAGCTGTTCGGCCTGAAGATGGGTGCGGATGACTTCATCCGCAAACCGTTCTCGCAGCGCCTGCTGGTCGAGCGCGTCAAGGCCGTGCTGCGTCGCTCGCAGCCGAAGGATCCGACGGCGCTGCCGAAGGAGAACGACGCCAAGGCGCTCGATCGCGGCCTGCTGCGCATGGATCCGGAGCGTCACACCTGCACCTGGAAGAACGAGCCGGTCACGCTGACCGTCACCGAGTTCCTGATCCTGCAGGCGCTGGCGCAGCGTCCGGGCGTGGTCAAGAGCCGCAATGCGCTCATGGACGCGGCCTATGACGACCAAGTCTATGTCGACGACCGCACCATCGACAGCCACATCAAGCGGCTGCGCAAGAAGTTCAAGATGGTCGATGAGGAGTTCGAGATGATCGAGACCCTCTACGGCGTCGGCTATCGCTTCAAGGAAACCTGAAACGATAGCTCTGAAGCCCTGGCCCTGAAGCAAGGGACCTGAAGCATTGCCTTGCGCGACGTCATGCGAAATTGCGCGCTGACGTCGCGGTCTCGATTGGATAGGCTACGCCTCCTGCGCGTTTGTCCGAGCGCAGATGCCGGAACGGGGCCATTGTTGCGGCGAATTCGGGTGCGGCAAGTCGAGTTCTCACGGGAATTCGCCGCACGACCCCTACGAAATTCGGAATCGGAGCACTCACATTGCTCGATCGCACGCAGCTTGACCCAGCCGTGAATGCCCACGACGCCGCGGCGACGATCGCGTCCGAGGCGGCGGACGAGACCCCGCAGGTCTCCGGCTGGCAGCGTCCGCTGAGCTGGCTGCGCCGCGCCGGACAGTTCCTGTTCGCACTGTCGTTCTCGAGCCTCACCCGCCGCATCGTCTCGCTGAACATCGCCGGCCTGCTCGCACTGGTTGCAAGCATTCTGTACCTGTCGCAGTTCCGCGCCGGACTGATCGATGCCCGCGCGCAGAGCCTTCTGGTGCAGGCCGAGATCATCGCCGGCGCCATCGCCGCCTCGGCCACGGTGCAGACCAACACCATCACCATCGATCCCGAGCGCCTGCTCGATCTCAAGCCCGGCGAGAGCTACGGCGCGCCGGACGAATATTCGCCGCTCGACTTCCCGATCAATCCGGAACGCGTCGCGCCGGTGCTGCGCACGCTGATCTCGCCGACCAAGACCCGCGCACGCATCTATGACCCGAATGGCGGCCTGTTGCTCGATAGCCGCAATCTCGAGAACGTGCTGCGCTTCGACCTGCCACCGCCGTCGAGCGAGAAGCCCGGCTTCGTCGAGCGCGCGCTGATCTCGGTACGCACCTGGCTCAATCGCGGCGACCTGCCGCTGTACCGCGAATATGGCCCCGAGAACGGCAACGGCTACGAGGAAGTCGCCGACGCGCTGAAGGGCCAGAAGCGCAGCATGGTCCGGGTCAATTCGCGCGGCGAAGTCATCGTCTCGGTCGCGGTGTCGGTGCAGCGCTCGCGCACCATCCACGGCGCCTTGATGCTGTCGACGCAGGGCGACGACATCGATCAGATGGTCACCGCCGAGCGTCTCGCCATTCTGAAGGTCGGCGGTGTTGCCTCCGCGGTCATGATCGTGCTGTCGCTCTTGCTCGCCAGCACCATCGCCGGGCCGGTGCGCCGGCTCGCCGACAGTGCCGAGCGGGTCCGCCGCCGCATCAAGACCCGCGTCGAGATTCCCGATTTCACCCGCCGCCGCGACGAGATCGGCCATCTCTCCGGCGCGCTGCGCGACATGACGGACGCGCTCTACAACCGCATCGAGGCGATCGAGATGTTCGCCGCCGACGTCGCCCACGAACTCAAGAACCCGCTGACCTCGCTGCGCTCGGCGGTCGAGACCCTGCCGCTGGCGCGCAACGACAACAGCCGCGCCCGCCTGCTCGCCGTGATCGAGCACGACGTGAAGCGGCTCGACCGGCTGATCTCCGACATTTCCGACGCCAGCCGGCTCGATGCCGAGCTGCAGCGCCAGGACATGACTCTGGTCGATCTGCGCCGCCTCCTGAACACGCTGACCTCGGTCGCCAACGAGACCAAGCTCGGCACCGACGTCGCCGTCGAGGTCCGGTTCGAGGGCCGCGGCGCCAACGACACGTTCTCGGTGCCCGGTCATGATTCGCGGCTCGGCCAGGTGATCTCCAACCTGCTGTCGAATGCGCAGTCGTTCTCCGCCGCCGGCGGCAAGGTGCGCATCACCTGCCGGCGCGTGCGCTCGGAGATCGAGATCACGGTCGATGATGACGGTCCCGGCATTCGCGAGGACGCCCTGCAGCGCATCTTCGAGCGGTTCTATACCGACCGGCCGCACCAAGGCTTTGGCCAGAATTCCGGCCTGGGCCTATCGATCTCCAAGCAGATCATCGACGCCCATGGCGGGCGGATCTGGGCCGAGAACCGGCCCGGCCCTGTCGACGCCGACGGACATCCGACCTCGGCCGGGGCCCGCTTCATCGTCCGGCTGCCGGCGTCGTGACGAACGAAGCGGCGAGCATCCATGCGTCTGCCGTCCAGGTGGGGGAACTGGCCGTCCTGATCCGGGGTCCCTCCGGGTCCGGCAAATCCCGTCTCGCCTTCGATCTGATGCTCGCCGGACGCGCGGGACAGCTGCCGCCGACGGTTCTGGTGGGCGACGACCGTGTTCATCTCGCCACACGCGGCGGGGAAATGTGGGTAAGTCCCGCACCCGCTCTGGCCGGACTGATCGAGATCCGCGGCCTTGGAATCCGCGCCTGCGACCATGTGTCGGAGGCGAAACTGGGGCTGGTGGTCGACCTGATGGCCGAGGATGCCGCCCGCCTGCCGAACGCCGAATCGCTTCGCATTCATCTCAACGGTATCAAATTGCCACGCATACCGGTTGGGCCGGGTTTTCCACCCCTCCCTTTGGTTGTAGCGGAGCTTATTACCACTCCGACTTTCATGTTCCGGTAATCTTTCGGCCGATTGTGTGGAGCAAATTGGTAACCATATCAGCCCCACTATCGCGACCGATTAGACCGCCGCCAGCTCCCATTCTGTATGCCAGAATCCGGGAGGCTCATGAATATGCCCTCTTGCGCGGGGGCTCCGGATGGTCAAAGTGGCGCGTTCGTGCGGTGCACCCAAGGCGCCCGCGAGGAGTATCCGATGATTGGCCTGGTACTGGTGACCCATGGGCGCCTCGCCGACGAGTTCAAGGCGGCGCTGGAACACGTCATGGGCCCTCAAAAACAAATCGAAGCAGTCACGATTGGCGCCGACGATGATTCCGATCTCTGTCGCAGCGACATCATCGAAGCCGTGAACCGCGTCGACACCGGCGACGGTGTCGCCATTCTCACCGACATGTTCGGCGGCACGCCTTCGAACCTCGCCATCTCCTGCATGAGCCGGCCCAAGGTCGAGGTGCTCGCGGGCATCAACCTGCCCATGCTGGTGAAGCTCGCCAAGGTGCGCGAGGAGCGCTCGCTGCCCGACGCCATCGCCATGGCGCAGGAGGCAGGACGCAAATACGTCACCATCGCCAGCCGCGTGCTCGCCGGCAAATGAGCGACGAGGACGCCCCGCAGGACAACGTCGCCGGCCCGGCGGTCCCTGCCGGAGCCCTCTCGCGAGAGCTGCTGATCACCAACAAGCGCGGCCTGCACGCGCGGGCCTCGGCGAAATTCGTGCAGATGGTCGAAAAGTTCCAGGCCGAGGTCTGGGTGACGCGCGGCGGCGAGACCGTCGGCGGCCGCTCGATCATGGGCCTGATGATGCTGGCGGCGGCGCCGGGAACCAAGATTCTGGTCTCCGCCACCGGGCCCGAGGCGGAGGCCGCGCTGCAGGCGATCACCGACCTGGTGAACGACAAGTTCCACGAAGAAGGCGTGTGAGGGACTCCCGAACCTCGCTTTGCCTGCAGCAATGGGCATTCTACCCGATGTGCGCCTATCCTCGCATAGCGACGCGGTAAGGATGGCATGTCCAATAGCGCTATTCGGCTGAGCGAGGCAGACCTGCGAGCCGTGGCTGAATACGCAGCCCTCTCTGCACTTCCCGCGCTGGCGATCTTCGAATGCGACCGACCGGATGATCTTCGTGCACGAGCCGCAATACAGGCCGCCCGAAGCTTTGCGAGCGGTGGGAATCGGAGCAAATCCCTACGGGATAGCGCGTGGGCGGCGCAGCGGGCGGCAATCGAGGCCCGCGATGAGGGGTTGCGCGCGGCCTATGAGGCCGCTCGCGCTGCCCTCGCCGCGGCGGGCGCGGGCTTCCTTCATCCCCTCCCGAACCCTTCCCAGGTCAAGCACATCCTCGGAGCTGCCGGCCACGCGGCGCGAGCTTTCGAAATCTCAGCCGGAGACGTTCCCGCCGTCGGCGCTGACTACCTCGCGCGATCACGGCTTCTTGCTTCTCAAGCGGTCGTGGACGTCCTCAGACGTTATCCTTGTCCACCGCCCGGCGGAGGCCGGGTCGGAGAGCTGATCCGCCAGCTCGATACCCTGCTCCGGTGATCGGGAGGCCTCGCGCGCAGGAGCGCTTGGCCGGGACGGCAGCGGAGCTATCTCCCCGGTCCCTGAATATACACCCTCCAAACGATTGCAGGACCCGCCTGGCCGTGGAAGAAGCGCTGGGTGGTCATCACCAGCGGCTCGGCCTTCGGCGCCTCCTTGGCCATCCAGGCCTCGCAGGCCGCGATCCGGTTGTCGGTGGTGTCGCAGATGCCGATGAATCCCTCGCGCTTGAGGTCCTCCAGCGTGCTCAGGCCGGAACTCCAGGTCTCCTCCGCCGTGGTGGGCACCGTGAACGGCCGCGGGTGGTCCGGGCTATAGAAGGTCATCGGCGTGTTCATCTCGGAAAAGCCGGCCACGAGGGGCCAGGGCGAGCCGAACCGGGCGTGCCAGGCCTTGGTCAGCTCCCGCGCCAGCTCCGAACGGGCGCCATAGCCGGTGGCGCCGTTCGGATTGGCGGCCATCTCGCGCCGGGCAATCCAGGGCGAGGCGACCAGCGTCAGCAGCGACAGCACCAGCCAGACAGCGGCGAGCCGCGGCACCATGACCCGCCGCAGCCGCAGCGCGGGGATCGCGACCAGCGCCAGCGGCACCAGGAAGAACAGCGAGATGCCCCAATCGGTCTTCATGTAGATCGTGAAAGCGAGCCCGCCGAGCGGCGGCCCGACGGCGACGATCGCCTGCACCAGCCAGACATTGATCGCCTGGCTCACATTCACGCCGGGATTGGGACCGCCGCGCCAGTTGTGAAACGCAAAGCGCGGCGGCCAGGCCAACACGAGGGCCGCCAACACGACCGGCAAAGCGAGCAGCGCGAGATTGTGGCCGACATAGCCGAGCACGAGCTCGGCGGCCCGGCCGCGGTCCGACAGCGTATAGACATCCCCGGCATAGGTGATGGCGACGAAATCGACCCGCCACAGCCACACCAGATGCGGGATCATCGCCACCAGCATGGTGACGATCGCGACCCACGGCGCGGGCGACGCCAGGAAGCGCAACCGTTCCGGGTGCAGCAGTGCCGCAAGGCCGATGGCGCCGATCATGGTCAGCACCCAGTATTTGGTCATCAGCGCCGCCGCGCCGGCGAGGCCGAGCCACAGGCCGGAGGCGGCGCTGCGCTTTTCGAACGCGTTGAGATAGGCCAGCACCAACAGCGGCAGGGTCAGCAGCTGGACCAGGTCGGCGTTGTACTTGAAGCCCTTGAAATTGAAGATCGGGTACAGCGCGACCATCACCACGACGAAGAAGGCGCGACGGCGGTCGACCACCTTGAGGCTCGCGAGCCAGACGATCACGAGGCCGCTGCCATTCACGGCCATCGCCAACGCATAGGTCGCCCAGTCCTTGATCGGAAACACTGCGAACCACAGCCCGGCGATCCAGCCCGACAGCGGCGGATGCTTGCCGTAGCCGAGCAGGAAGCGGCTGCCCCAGGCATAGGCCTCGGCGACGTCCATGTGGACGTCCTGCGCTGCCTTCAGATTGGTGAGGATCGCCGTCCACAGCACCGCGTGGACCACCGCGAAGCCGATGACGACCCAGATCGACGTTGCCGGCGCCGTGGCGCGCGCCACCAGCCAGGCGGCGATCCGCCGCGGTCCGAAACGGCCGCGCATGCGCGCCGCGAGAGGCGGGAGAGAGGTACTCGACATCCGCCCTCGGTAGCCTGTTTTCAGCGCCCGGGGAATCAGCTTGCCGTGAAGAAAGGCCCTGGAAATTCAGCAATATGGTTGCTGGTTGGGGGCTCGGGGTGCTATCTGCGCGACCCATGACGACCGTCCCCATTCCCAACATCCGTAACTTCTCCATCGTCGCCCATATCGACCATGGAAAGTCCACCTTGGCCGATCGCCTGATCCAGATGACGGGCGGGCTGTCGGACCGCGAGATGGCGGGCAAGGAGCAGGTGCTCGATTCGATGGACATCGAGCGCGAGCGCGGCATCACCATCAAGGCGCAGACCGTGCGCCTGCGCTACCGCGCCAAGGACGGCAAGGATTACATCTTCAACCTGATGGACACGCCCGGCCACGTCGACTTCGCCTACGAAGTCTCCCGGTCGCTGGCGGCGTGCGAGGGCTCGCTGCTGGTGGTCGACGCTAGCCAGGGCGTCGAGGCGCAGACGCTCGCCAACGTCTACCAGGCGCTCGACAACAACCACGAGATCGTCCCGGTCCTCAACAAGATCGACCTGCCGGCGGCGGAGCCCGAGAAGATCAAGCAGCAGATCGAGGACGTCATCGGCATCGATGCCTCCGATGCCGTGATGATCTCGGCCAAGACCGGCCTCGGCATTCCCGACGTGCTGGAGGCGATCGTCACCCGGCTGCCGCCGCCGAAGGGCGATCGCGACGCCACCCTGAAGGCGCTGCTGGTCGACAGCTGGTACGACGTCTATCTCGGCGTCGTCGTGCTGGTGCGCATCGTCGACGGCGTGATGAAGAAGGGCCAGCGCATCCGGATGATGGGCACGGGTGCGGCCTATGACGTCGAGCGCGTCGGCTTCTTCACGCCGAAGATGACCCAGGTCGACGAACTCGGCCCCGGCGAGGTCGGCTTCATCACCGCCGCGATCAAGGAAGTGGCGGACACCCGCGTCGGCGACACCATCACCGACGACCGCAAGCCGGTGACGGAGATGTTGCCGGGCTTCAAGCCGGCGATCCCTGTGGTGTTCTGCGGCCTGTTCCCGGTCGATGCCGATGATTTCGAGACCCTTCGCGCCGCGATGGGCAAGCTCCGCCTCAACGACGCCAGCTTCTCCTTCGAGATGGAAACGTCGGCCGCGCTCGGCTTCGGCTTCCGCTGCGGCTTCCTCGGCCTGTTGCACCTCGAGATCATCCAGGAGCGCCTCTCCCGCGAGTTCGATCTCAACCTGATCGCGACCGCGCCAAGCGTCATCTACAAGATGAAGCTGACCGACGGCGAGGAGATCGAGATCCACAACCCGGTCGACATGCCCGACGTGGTCAAGATCGCCGAGATCCAGGAGCCGTGGATCGAGGCCACCATCCTGACGCCTGACGAATATCTCGGCAGCGTGCTCAAGCTCTGCCAGGACCGCCGCGGCAATCAGAAGGAGCTCACTTACGTGGGCAGCCGCGCCATGGTCAAATACGACCTGCCGCTCAACGAGGTGGTGTTCGACTTCTACGACCGGCTGAAATCGGTCTCCAAGGGCTACGCCTCGTTCGACTATCACCTGACCGACTACAAGCCGGCCGACCTCGTCAAGATGCAGATCCTCGTCAACAACGAGCCGGTCGATGCGCTGTCGATGCTGGTGCACCGGACCCGCGCCGAAGGCCGGGGACGCGCCATGGTCGAGAAGATGAAGGACCTGATCCCGCCGCACATGTTCCAGATCCCGATCCAGGCGGCGATCGGCGGCAAGGTGATCGCGCGCGAGACCGTGCGCGCGCTGCGCAAGGACGTCACCGCGAAGTGCTACGGCGGCGACATCACGCGCAAGCGCAAGCTTCTGGAGAAGCAGAAGGAAGGCAAGAAGAAGATGCGGCAGTTCGGCAAGGTCGACATCCCGCAGGAAGCCTTCATCGCCGCGCTCAAGGTGGATAGCTGAGGCAGTGTGGTGTCCCGACACAACCGGCGTGCTACCTTAGATAAGTCCGTCGTTAGAGATCGGGAGACCAATAATGAGTTTATT
The DNA here is from genome assembly GCF_032380995.1 of Bradyrhizobium sp. SZCCHNR2028. Classification (NCBI taxonomy): domain Bacteria; kingdom Pseudomonadati; phylum Pseudomonadota; class Alphaproteobacteria; order Hyphomicrobiales; family Nitrobacteraceae; genus Bradyrhizobium; species Bradyrhizobium sp. SZCCHNR2028. The sequence goes on from NZ_JAUHJF010000009.1 coordinate 198,823, forward strand.
GAGGGATATTCAAGGATCATTAGTCGAAGGAAAGCCGTTAGGTCCAATTCTGCTTAAGCTGCGTCTTCTAGCATCACGTTTAGGTAGCGAGACTCTTGAGGAATGGGTCAAACACGAGTCTGAGGGCTACCCTTCCGATATTGATTTACCGGACTACAGAAAGATCCCGATAGCTTACAAAGCCACCTTTACAGGTCCGTTTGGGAGCGGAATGCAGAATGCTCCCATACCTCCGTACTTAATTGAGAAATTTGCGGGCGCCAGCTGGAATTTCAGCCACATGCGCCAAAGCATCGCAGGCATCGATAAACTTGTAGGTGCAGAGCAAGACCCAGGACAGACTCTGCATATCAATGCGTCAAACCTGATCCTTCTGCTACAAGGTAACGTATACGAAGATTATGCCTGCAACAGCGTAACCGGCATAATATCGGCCGGGGCTCTGGTAGAAATACAGAACGTTGTTCGAGCCAAGATTCTCGAACTGACTATCCAGTTGGAAAAGTCAGTTCCTGATGCGGTCGAGATTGGCTTGGGTATCTCGCCGACAAATCAATTCAGCAAGGATCATGATCGAGTGACACAGATTACGCACCAGGTAATCAACGGCAATGTAACATCAATTTCGAACACTGGGGACAACGCTCTATTCTCTTTCAACAATTCAGCAGGCGACCGAGATGCTTTCGTAAACACGTTGACAAAGGCAGGCATAGCGAAATCGGACGCGCAAGAACTAGCCACGGTTATTGCTTCCGAGAAGCCAGATAGCAAAGCTGAGCCGTTTGGGCCTAGGGCCAAGGGGTGGATCGTGAAGAACATTGGCAAAGCTGCCGACGGAACCTGGAAAGCAGGAATGGCTGTTGCTACTAATGTGCTGACCGAAGCGGCATTGCGGTACTACGGACTGAAGTGAGCTCTTGAGCGGCTTGTTGATTTTGGGCAACGAGATCAGACGCGCCCTTCTCCAACATTCGCCATCGAGCGGATCGGCGGTCGGAGACGCATTCGCGCCAGCCGACTGCTCTGACGGACTGCCGCCCTGCCCGGCGCAGCCCGACAACATCAATCCCAGGAGCGCCACGACAGCGCGCGGTGGCACTCGCCCTTGGCGCGAGCCCGATATAAAGGCACAGCCTACACGCTCGTTTCAGAGGTATTGCACTCGCGTACGGACGACGTGTGGACCAGTGAGAAGCAATCACGGCCCTGCAATCCGCGCGGAGAGGAGGGGATGTCCGTAAGGATGATCAACAATCCGCGCCCCCGTAGAATCACGGTATTCGTTCCTTAATGGTATTCTGGGACCCTTGCTGCAAAGCAAGGAATGCCCCGAATGTCCCGCCTCCGGTCCATCTCCGCCCGCCTCATCGTCGCGCTCTCGCTCACCGTCGCCATCGCCTGTGCCGTGCTCGGCACCTTCTCCGTCATCCAGCAGCGCGCCCTGACCCGGCTGGCGCTGGAGCAGCAACTCAAGCTGCAGTTCGACAGCGTGTCGGCCGGCATCGACTATGAAGGCCGCGCCGCGCTGGCGGTCAGCTCCACCCTGGCGGCGCTGCCGCCGATCGCCGATGCCTACCTCAAGGGCGACCGCGACGCGCTGGGCGCCCTGCTCGGCGGCGCCATGACGTCGCTGAAGGCGCAAGGCATTCCGCTGGTGAACGTATGGGCGCCGCCGGCCACCAATTTCTATCGCGTGCACGAGCCCAAGGTGTTCGGCGACGACACCTCCAAGCGCCGCATCACCGTGGTGCAGGCCAACCAGACCGGCCGCCTGATCGCCGGCGTCGAGCAGAGCCGGCTGTCGCTCGGCATCTTCGGGATGACGCCGATCGTGCGCGACGGCAAGGTGATCGCGACCGTCGACGTCGGCGCCGCCTTCGGCAAAGAATTCGTCGAGCGCGCCAAGCAGCGCTTCGGCATCGATCTCGCGGTCTACTGGATCGACAACGGGCAGCCGAAGCGGCTGTCGTCGACGTTCGGCGACGATGTCGTCGCCACGCCGGACGAGGTGCTCGCGGTGTTCAAGGGCACGGCGCTGCTGCGCGATGCCACCCTGGCCGGCAAGCCCGCCGCGGTCTATGCCGGCCAGATCAGGAACTACGCCGGCGACCCGATCGCCGTGCTCGAGCTGATCAAGGACACCACGGCCTATGAGGCCGCAGCCAGCAGCGCGCAGCAGCAGCTGATCATCGGCACGGTCGTGATCCTGCTGCTCGCCGTCATCGTCGCGCTGTTCGTCGCCCGCGGCATCTCGCGGCCGCTGGTCGCGATCACCGCCGTCATGCACCGGCTGTCGAGCGGCGACACCGAGGTCGCGATCCCCGGCGGCCAGCGCAAGGACGAGCTCGGCACGATGGCGCAGGCGGTCGACGTGTTCCGCCGCAACATGATCGAGACGGCCAGCCTGCGCGAGGCGCAGGAGGCGACGCAACAGCGCGCCGAGCAGGAGAAGCAGGCGCTGCAGCGGCAGATGGCCGACCGGTTCGAGGCCGACGTCAAGGGCGTGGTGTCCTCGGTGGCCAAAGCCACGGCGGACATGGAGCGCGTCGTCCACGAGATCACCGTCAGCGTCAACGGCACCTCGCAGCGCGCAGCGGCCGCCGCTGCCGCATCCGAGGAAGCCTCGAGCGGCGTGTCGACCGTCGCTGCGGCCTCTGAGGAGCTCGCCTCCTCGGTGACCGAGATCGGCCGCCAGGTCGCGCATTCCAGCAAGGTCGCCGATGCCGCGGTCGTCAAGGCGCGCCAGACCACCGAGATGGTCGGCAGCCTCGCCGCAGCCGCCGAGAGGATCGGCGACGTGCTGCGCCTGATCGACGCGATCGCGAGCCAGACCAACCTGCTGGCGCTCAACGCGACCATCGAGGCGGCGCGTGCCGGCGAGGCGGGCCGCGGCTTCGCGGTCGTGGCCGCCGAGGTCAAGGAGCTGGCCGGCCAGACCGCCAAGGCGACGGAAGAGATCGCCGGCCAGGTCACCTCGATCCAGGCCGCGACGTCTGACTGCGTGACCGCCATCGGCGGCATCAGCACAACGATCCAGGAGATCAGCGGCATTGCCGCGACCATCGCCGCCGCCGTCGAGCAGCAAGACTCGGCGACGCGCGAGATCGCGCGCAGCGTCCAGCAAGCGGCGTCCGGCACCAACGAAGTGTCGCAGAACGTCGTCGGCGCCAGTGACGCCGCCGAGCAGTCACGCCAGCTCGCCGACCACGTCATGGTCGCCACGCGCGACCTCGGCAAGCGTGCGAACGACCTGTTCAAAAGCGTCGACACCTTCCTCGCCGGCCTGCGCAAGGCCGCGTAGCTGGCGGGCCGCTTGCGCTCAGCCGCCCGGCGTGAGCGCAAAGCCCTCGTCGAGCCAGCCGGCAATGCCGCCGATCATCATCTTGACCGGCAGCCCGAGCTGCGCGAGGCGGATGGCCGCCCGGTTGGCGCCGTTGCAATGCGGACCGGCGCAGTAGACGACGAAAAGCTCGGTCTTCGGATACTCTGCCATCCGCTCCACGGTCATGGTCCGGTGCGGAATGTTGATGGCGCCCGCGATGTGGCCCTTCGCGAACGAGGCCGGGCCGCGGACGTCGACCAGGATGAAGTCCGGAGCGGCCGCGCGGAGGCTCTCGTGAACGTCCCAGCAATCGGTCTCGAATCCGAGCATCGCCTCGAAATGCTGGAGCGCCAGCGCTGAGGGAGCGGCGGGTACTTCGGTGACACGCGTGGTCATTGGGTCTCCATTCGGTGATGTAAACAGGCCCGAATCTCGCCCGAGATGCCCGGCGCCCCAAGTGACGGATCCGACAAAGTCCGGTAAGTTTCCGCCAATGCCGCCAGCCGCAGCCAGCAGCCATCCGCAGGATCCCGGCCTCGTCGCCGTCATTGCCTATGACGGGCTGTGCACGTTCGAGTTCGGCATCGCGGTCGAAGTGTTCGGACTGCCGCGGCCGGAGTTCGATTTCTCCTGGTATCGGTTCAAGGTGGTCTCGGCCGAGGGACGGCGGTCACGCGCGATCGGCGGCATCGTCGTTGAGGCCGGCGCGCCGCTCTCGCGCCTGAAGGACGCCCGCACGATCATCGTGCCGGGGTGGCGCGATCGCACCGAGCGGCCGCCCGAGCGCCTGCTGCGCGCCATCTCGCAGGCGGCTGCGCGCGGCGCGCGATGCCTGTCGATCTGCTCCGGCGTGTTCGTGCTCGCAGCCGCAGGCCTGCTGGACGGCAAACGCGCCACGACGCATTGGCGGCACATCCCCGACCTGAAGCGGCTCTACCCCCGCATTCAGGTCGAGGAGGACACGCTCTATGTCGACGAGGGCAACGTCATCACCTCGGCCGGCAGCGCGGCGGGCATCGACGCCTGCCTGCATCTGGTCCGGCGTGATTTCGGCAGCAAGGTTGCGAACACCGTTGCGCGGCGGTTGGTGATGCCGCCGCACCGGGACGGCGGGCAGGCGCAGTACGTCGTCGCACCGGTCCAGGCGCGCCCGGGACGGACGATCGGCGAGGTCATGGACTGGGCGCGTGCGCGACTGGCGCAGCCGATTGCGATCAGCGCGATGGCAAAACGCGCCGGGATGAGCGAGCGGACCTTGCTGCGGTCGTTCAAGGACAGCACTGGCGCGAGCCCTGCAGCCTGGCTGCAGCAGGAGCGCATGGCGCGGGCGCGGGAGCTGCTGGAGACTGCGACGCTCTCCCTGGCGGACATCTCGGCGCAGTGCGGCTACCGGTCGCTCGAAACGTTTCGCGTCGCTTTCCGTCGCATCGTCGGAACATCGCCCGCGGCGTATCGCCGGCGCTTCGAGGCGCGCCCGACATCAGCCAGCGTCGCTCGCTCAAGCCACCAGCGCGTTGCCAGATGAGGCACCGTCCATGGCATCTCGCTGCGCCTGCAACAGCCGGACGATGTCGACATTGGGCCGGGGCCGGCTGAACAGATAACCCTGCCCTTCATGGCAGCCCTCGGCGCGCAGACAGCGCAGCTCCGCCTCGGTCTCGACGCCCTCGGCCGTGATGATGACGCCGAGCCCCTTGCCGAGGCTGACGATCGAGCGGACGATCGCCTGCGCCTCGCGATTGGCGGCGAGATCGCGGATGAAGGATTGGTCGACCTTGATCTTGTCGAACGGAAAGCTGCGCAGATAGCTCAAGCTGGAATAGCCGGTGCCGAAATCATCCATCGAGATGCGGACGCCGAGCGCGCGTAGCGCATGCAGGGTCGCCAGCACCTGGCCGCTCTTTTCAAGCACCAGGGTCTCGGTGATCTCGAGCTCGAGCCGGCTCGGCGGCAGGCCCGACTGCTTCAGCACGTCCATGACCAGCGACAGCACGTTGCCGACGCGAAACTGCAGCGGCGACATGTTCACGGCGACGCGGACGTCGTCCGGCCATTTTGCAGCGTCGCTGCAGGCCTGGCGCAGCATCGCGCGGCCAAGCGCCGAGATCAGGCCGGTGTCCTCGGCGACCGGGATGAACTCCGACGGCGGGATCATGCCGCGCTCGGGATGCGGCCAGCGCACCAGCGCCTCGAACCCGGTGATGCGTCCGGTCGAGAGGTCGATCAGCGGCTGATAATGCGGCTGCAGCACGTCGCGCTGGATGGCCTCGCGCAGCTCGGATTCGATCTTGCGCCGGCTCTGCGCGCGGGCATCCATGCCGGGTTCGAAATAGCTGAAGGTGCCGCGCGTCTCGTTCTTGGCGCGCGACAGCGCCATGTCGGCGTTCTTGAGCAGCTTCTCGGCATCGTCGCCGTCGTTCGGCGCCATGGCGATGCCGATCGTGGCGCCGATCGTCACCGAGCTGCCGTCGATGAGATAAGGATCGGCGATCGCCTGCAACAGCCGGCGGCAGAGCTGGGCCGCATCCTCCGGCCGTGCCTGCCCGCCTTGCACCACCGCGAACTCGTCGGAGTTGAGACGGGCGACGATGTCCTCCTGGCGCAGGATCGAGCGCAGCCGCTTGCCAACCCCGCGCAGCAGCCGGTCGCCGACGGCGTGGCCCAGCGTGTCGTTGATCGACTTGAAATGGTCGAGGCCGAGCACCAGCACGGCGATTTTCTCGGAGCCGCGCCGCATCTGGGCGAGCTTGTCGTCGATCTTCTGGCGCAGCAGGTTGCGGCTCGGCAGGCCGGTCAGTGCATCGTGCTGGGCCAGGAAGGCGAGCCGCGCCTCGGCGCGCTTGCGTTCGGTGATGTCCATCAGCGCCAGCAGCACGGCGGGCTGGCTGTTGTGGACGAGATGGCGTGAATAGATCGCGAGATCGATCAGGGCGCCATCGGCGCGGACATGCTTCCAGGTGCGCGCCGCCTGCTCCTCGCCGGACTGTTCGCCGGCCCAGGGCGGCTCGCTCTCATAGGCCTGCAGGTTGCGGATGCCGAGCCGCTCGAAGGCGGCGCGGCTGTAGCCGTAATGCTGGGCCGCCGCTTCGTTGACGCCGAGCACGCGCCCATCATCCGTCGCGCAGACGATCATCGGCACCGGATTGCCGTCGAACAGCAGGCGGAACGATTCCTCGCGCTGCTTCAATTCGGTGATGTCGACGCGCAGGCCGACGATCCCGCCATCGCCGGTCAGGCGCTCCTCGATCAGGATGGTGCGGCCGTCGGACAATTTCTGCTCGTGGCGGCCGCTCGGCTGGAACAGCCTCTCCAGCCGCTCGGCGATCCATTCCTCCTCGCGCCCGGCGGCTTCCGGATAGTCGCCCCGCGCCACGCCGACCCGGATGGTGTCCTGCAGCCGCGCGCCGGCTTCGAACAGGTCCGAGCTGCGGTTGTAGATTTCGGCGTATTTCTTGTTCCAGAGAATGTAGCGGCCGTCGGCGTCGAGGAACACGATCCCCTCGGGAAGAATGTCGATCGCTTCGATGAGACGATCATGCGCCTTCTTCGCCTCCGCCATCGCCACTTCGGCGCACTTGCCCGCGCTCTCATCGACGGGGCCGAGGTTGCGCAGGTTGTGCCGCCGCAATTTCGGGCTCGGCTTGACCGGGTGAATTGCATCGCGGGCGCTTGGCACGCGATTGCGCTTTTTTGCCGTGGGTGGCCGAACGGGCCGCATTGCGTGCCTCACTCTCCTTCTCGACGAGCAGTTTTCGGCCACGTTTCTGAAAAAATGGTATCTTGATGCGGAGCACGACAGCCACTGGTTACGGGAATTGGCAGATGCACTCGCGTATTTGGAGAGCTGAGACTTGCGCGGAGGATCAACCAAGGGCTGCGGTACAACCAGCGATAAGTGATGTCGGTTGCCGCAGACCAAAAAAGACCCGCATACCGTGCAATGGCCCAGCACATGGTGTTCATTTACCGAACGAACTCACGCAATTGAGCCGTGTTCAGCCGGTTCCGCCAATCCGGCAGCAGGGTTAAAGTCAGGTTAAAGTGGCTCGAATGCCTGACGTTGACGTAGAATTGGGCATCTCGACCGGTCGGCAGCCGCTACACTCGCTTCATGCATGTCCGCCTGATTCTGGTCGCCATCATCAGTTCGGCCGTCATTGCCGCGACGGCTCCGGCCCATGCCCAGGACAAGGGCAGCGTCGAGCCGAAGGCTCTGCCGCCCTTGGCGCATCCGGACGATCCGGATACACCGGCCAAGGAGCTGTTCGCCCGCAGGATCCTGCCGTCGGCGCAACCGACCAAGGTGATTGGAACCTATAATCGCGGCTGCATCGCCGGCGCCGAGCGAATGCCGATCAATGGCGAGGGCTGGCAGGTGATGCGGCTGTCGCGCAACCGCAATTTCGGTCATCCCAACCTGATCGCGCTGCTGAAACGGCTGGCGACCCGCGCGCACAAGGATGCCGGCTGGCCCGGCATCCTGGTCGGCGACATCAGCCAGCCGCGCGGCGGGCCGGCGCTGAGCGGCCATGCCAGCCATCAGATCGGGCTCGACGCCGACATCTGGCTGACGCCCATGCCCGACCATCGGCTGTCGCGCAACGAGCGCGAGGAGATGTCGGCGGTCATGATGGTGCGGCCCGATCGCCTCGACGTCGATCCGCGCGTGTTCACGAAGGGTCACCTCGCCGTGATCCGCACCGCCGCGCAGGAGCGGTCGGTGCAACGCATCTTCGTCAACGCCGCGATCAAGAAGGCGCTGTGCCGTGACGCTAGGGGGGACCGCAGCTGGCTCACCAAAGTGCGGCCGTGGTGGGGCCACGACTATCATTTCCACATCCGCATGGTGTGCCCGCCGGGCAACCCGGACTGTCATGGCCAGACCGACCAGGAGGGCGGCGACGGCTGCGGCGACCTCGACTATTGGTTCTCGGACGCGGTGCTGCATCCGCCGCCGCCGAAAGAGCCGCCCAAGCCGCCGCAACCGATCACGATGGCGCAACTGCCGCCTGGCTGCCGGGCGGTGCTGCATGCGCCGGACGCCAAGAATTGATGCGACCGAACGACGCGACGAAGGAGTCGCAGGAGCGGCTGGATCGCTCTCGGATGACGGCACTCGCGCCGTGAGCGCGACGATCGAAGGGGATGACGGTCCCTCCAGCTCCTGTTATCGCGGTATCGAAATGCCGCGGGCCGCTACGCGGCGTAACGGTAGCGAGTCCGTCATGATCCTGATCCGTCCCGCCGCGACTGCCCTCCTCCTCACGCTGGCCGCCAGCACGGTCGCGCTCGCCGCCGAACCGAGCGGCTGCGACAAGTTCAAATGGGACATCGCGCGCGAGCGTGCCGCGCTGACCGCGGCTGACCGCCAGAAGCTTGCGTCTGGCGCCGAGATCGCCGCCATTCCTGCGACCGGCATCGTGCTGGAGCTGCGTCCGACGGCTGAGGCCAAGCTGGCGATGCCGCCGGAACGCGCGCCCAAGGACGGCACTTTCGCCGGCCTCGCGCGGATCACCGCGGCGCCAAAGGCCGGCGTCTACACGATCAGCCTGTCGGCCGCGGCCTGGATCGACGTCGTGCAGGACGGCAAGATCCTCAAGCCGGCCGGCTTCAGCGGCGCCACCGATTGCGACGGCATCCGCAAGACCATGAAGTACGAACTGAGATCGCAGCCCCTCGTGCTGCAGGTCAGCGGCGCGCCGGAGAATACGATCTCGATCGCCGTGCTGCCGGCGGCGGATTGAAGCTCAGACGCCCGCGACCGACGACCAGACACTGGCCAGCCTGCGCTTCATCCGCTCCTTGCGCGTCAGCACCGGCACATCCTCCTCGTCCTCCGGCAGGCGCAGGCCGACCACGTTGACGCGGCCGCCGGAGATCGAGCGGGCGACCAGCACGATGGTGTCGAGCGCCAGGGTCGCGCCTTCCTTCGGCGCGTTGTCGAGATGGATGTCGAAATAGTCGGCGAGCGTCAGCTTGTCCTCGCCCTCGTCGAGCTTGACGCCATAGATGCCGGCGACCTCGTCGAGCGTATGCTCGGCCGAGACCATGAAGTCGCCGAGCAGATGCGGGTCGGGCGCCGCCGACGGCGGCATGTCGACGAAGAAGCGGTCGAGCGACTCGGCCTTTTCCGGCGGTGCCAGCAGATAGAGATAGTCGCCCGGCGCGATCGGCTCGGCCTCGGGCGGCGACAGAATCTGCTCGTTGCGGATCACCAGCGTCGGCTTCGACCAGGACGGGATCAGGCCGCGGCGGAAGTACAGGCTCTTGGAGCGAATCGAATAGCCGACCAGCTGCTGCTCGAGCTGGCCGGGCAGATCGAGCTCGATGCGGCGCGGGCCCCGATCGGTGCGCGGCAGCGCCACGTGCAGCTTGCGCGCGGCCACGCCGAGCGTCCAGCCCTGCGCGAGCAGCGAGATGATCACGACCACGAACGCGACGTCGAAATAGAGATAGGCCTTGGACAGCCCGACCAGCAGCGGGATCGAGGCGAGGAAGATCGCGACCGCGCCGCGCAGGCCGGTCCAGGCGATGAACGCTTTCTCCCGCCAGTTGAAGCGGAACGGATAGAGGCAGAGAAACACCGCGACAGGTCGCGCCACCAGCATCAGCATCAGCGCAACAGCGATCGCCGGCAGCAGGCTGTCGAGCAGCCGCTGCGGCGACACCAGGAGCCCGAGCAGCACGAACATCACGATCTGGGCGAGCCAGGTCGCGGCATCGAGGAAGGTGACGACAGAGTTGTGCGCGCGGGTCGGCCGGTTGCCGACGATGAGGCCGGCAAGATAGACCGCGAGGAAGCCGGAGCCGTGGGCGATCTGCGCCATGCCGAAGATGACCAGCGCGGCCGTGGTCACGAACGGCGCGTGCAGACCCTGCGGCAGCGCCACCCGGTTGAGGCCGATGACGACGAGGCGCCCGCCGACGATGCCGAACAGCGTGCCGAGCACCGCTTCGCGGACCAGCTCGAACGCGAAATGTCCGAACGAGCCCTGACCGACCGAGATCAGCTCGACCAGCATCAGCGTGAGGAACACCGCGAACGGATCGTTGCTGCCGGACTCCGCCTCCAGCGTGGCGCCGACGCGCGGCCGCAGCCGCAGGCCCTGGGCGTGCACCAGCAGGAACACGGCCGCCGCATCGGTCGAGGCGATGACGGCGCCGACCAGCATCGCCTCGGTCCAGCCGAGGTCGAGGGCATATTTCGCCACCGGCGCGGTGATGAACGCGGTCATCAGCACGCCCACGGTGGCGAGCACCATCGAGGGCGCCAGCACGGTACGGATGCTCTGGAAGCGCGTGCGCAGGCCGCCGTCGAACAGGATCAGCGCCAGCGCGACGGAGCCGACCAGATAGGTGGTACGGACGTCCTGAAATTCGATATGACCAGGGCCGGAATCGCCCGCCAGCATACCGATGACCAGGAACACCAGCAGCAGCGGTGCGCCGAAGCGCAGCGCCAGCAGGCTCGACAGGATACCGGCCATAACGAGGACCGCACCGAGGAGGATGGCAATGCTGACGGCATCGAGGGATGTCATGAAAAAACGCTGATGAATCCGAGTTTTACATCCTTATCGTCGCCACACTTGCACGCCAACCGGATTTGCTCCTATCGCGGCGATATGCCCATTTTTCCATCCTCGGCCGTGTTCGGGGTATATTTCGCGGCAATCGCCCGTGACGAAAACGAACTAAATCCCGCTGATCCCGCCAACCCGCGCCACTGTTCCCCTCCGAGACCCCGCTGATGGACCTCGACCTGAAAGACGTTCTCGAATTCCTGCAGACCGTTGGCCGCTCGATCGGCGCCGAGGTCACCTCGCCGTGGTTCTACCTTCAACTCGGGCTGGTGCTGAGCGGCGCCGGCATTGCCTTTGCGGCACGTGCCGCCGTGCGCGCGCGCATCGACATGACCTCGCTGGCGATGGGCTGGCCGGGCCCGCTGCGGCAGCTGCTACGGGTGTTGCTGGAGAGCGTCGCCACGGTCGTGTTCGTGATCCTGATGCGGATCGCCCGCACCGGCATGTTGCTGTGGACCTGGCCGAGCCGCAGCTACCTGCTCGCCGTCGCGCTCAAGCTGGCGCTGGCCTGGCTCGTGATCCGGCTGATCACCTCGGTGATCCGCAGCACCTTCATCGTGCAGATCGTGTCGATCTCGGCCTGGCTGGTCGCCGCGCTCAGCATCATCGGCCAGCTCGACAACGTGGTCGACGCGCTCGATTCCATCTCGGTCGTGCTCGGCGGCCTCAGGCTGACGCCGCTGCTGGTGATCAAGCTCGGCGTGCTGCTGCTGGGCGTGCTGTGGCTGACCAACATCGCCAGCAATTTCGTCGAGAGCCGCATCACCCGCTCGACCGACCTGACACCGTCCATCCAGGTGCTCTTGATCAAGATGGTCCGCATGGGCCTGATGATCCTCGGCGTCGCGATTGCGATCAGCGCGGTCGGCATCAATCTGTCGGCGCTCGCGATCTTCTCGGGCGCCGCCGGTGTCGGTATCGGCCTCGGCCTGCAGCGCATCGTCGCCAATTTCGTCGCCGGCATCATCCTGCTGGCCGACAAATCGGTGAAGCCGGGCGATCTCGTCACCATCGGCGACAGCTCGGGGCGCATCAGCGCGATGAACACGCGCTACATCTCGGTCGCCGCCGGCGACGGCCGCGAGTTCCTGATCCCGAACGAGGACCTTGTCACCCAGAAGGTGACCAACTGGACCTACACCGACAAGAACACGCTGGTGAAGGTCAATTTCGGCACCAACTACGACGCCGATCCCCGGGTCGTCTGCAAGCTCGCCACCGAGATCGCGGCCGAGACGCCGCGCACCTTGAAATCGAAGGCGCCGAACTGCCTGCTGACCGAGTTCACCGAGGCCGGCATGAAGTTCTCGCTGACCACATGGATCGCCGACCCCAGCTACATGGACAGCGTCAAGAGCGAGGTGATGCTGGCCCTGTGGGAGGCATTCAAGCGCGAGGGCATCAGGGTGCCGTATCCGGTGCGAGAGCTTCGCGTTCGCGGCGGTGCGCTGCCGGTGGAGACCACGCTGGAGGTGCCGACCGGCTAGGCGGCAGATCCGGCCGTGCACACCCGGCTTGCACCGGCCGGCACGATCATTAAATTAGGCGATCACCCCGCGACACCCCTGAGAACGAAACAGGCCCATGAACTATATCGAAGCGACCGACGCCACTGCGCGCAAGAACGGCCAGATCAAGCTGCACGGCCCGAGCGGCTTTGCCGGCATGCGCAAGGCCGGCGCGCTGGTGTCGAGGTGCCTCGATGCGCTCACCGACATCGTCAAGCCGGGCGTGCCGACCTCGCGGATCGACGATTTCGTCCGCGACTTCGCCTTCAGCCACGGCGCCTATCCGGCGACGCTGATGTATCGCGGCTATCGCTACTCGACCTGCACGTCGATCAACCACGTGGTCTGCCACGGCATGCCGAACGACCGGCCGCTGAAGGAAGGCGACATCATCAATGTCGACGTCACCTTCATCGTCGACGGCTGGTACGGCGATTCCAGCCGCATGTATGGGATCGGCCCGATCGCGCGCAAGGCCGAGCGGCTGATCGAGGTCACCTACGAATCGATGATGCGCGGCATCGCCGCGGTGAAGCCCGGCGCCACCACCGGCGACATCGGCCATGCGATCCAGAGCTTCGTCGAGCCGCAGAGCATGAGCGTGGTGCGCGACTTCTGCGGCCATGGCCTCGGCCGGCTGTTCCACGACGAGCCGAACATCATCCATGTCGGCCGGCCCGGCGAGGGCGTGCTGCTCAAGCCCGGCATGTTCTTCACCATCGAGCCGATGATCAATCTCGGCAAGCCGCATGTGAAGATCCTGTCCGACGGCTGGACCGCGGTGACGCGGGACCGCTCGTTGTCGGCGCAGTTCGAGCATTCGGTCGGCGTCACCGCCGACGGCGTCGAGATCTTCACGCTGTCGGAGCGCCATGGCGAGAAGCCGCTGACGCAGGTGTGAGCGGGCTCCCTGGACGAATGGTCGCAGGGCGTCCGATTGTTGCCATGTCCGGCTGATCGACTGCCGGCTCCATCGCATGCGATTGCGGGAGGCAGCTCTGACCATCGCAACACGCCGTGGCGTTCTCGGCCTTCTCTCCGCGGGCGCAGCGCTGCTGACGCCGCCGGCGCGCGCCGCGTCGGAGACAGTTCCTGCATCGGCGAATGCCGACGATGCCTGCATCCTGACGCCGCAGTCGGAGTCGGGACCCTATTATCTCGATCCCAAGCTGGTGCGCGCCGAGATCGCTGAGGATCGGCCGGGCGTCCCGCTCAGGCTGCGCCTTCGCGTCATCGACGCCGGCTCCTGCGCACCGATCCCGGGCGCACGGGTCGACGTCTGGCACTGCGACGCCCGTGGCATCTATTCGGGTTATCCCGGCCAGAGCGACAATCACAAGCTCGACCAGAGCGGCAAGACGTTCCTGCGCGGCACCCAGATGGCCGATGCCGCCGGCTGGGCCGGCTTCAGGACGATCTATCCCGGCTGGTATGCCGGCCGCGCCACCCACATCCACTTCAGGGTGTTTGTCGACGAGGCCACGGTGTTGACGGGACAGACCTTCTTTCCCGAGGCGCTGAACGAGTTCATCTACACCAACGTGCCCGACTACACTAGACGGCCGAAGCAGCGGCTCGTCATCAATGCCAACGACCGCGTCGCGACCGAGGCCGATCCCGATCACCGCGCGCATTGCGCGGTGAAGGAGGAGCGCGACCATTATCTCGCAACATTGACGCTGGCTGTGAGGCGCAACCCGGCCGCCGCGGTCGAGATGCCCACCGGCAAGCTGCCGCCAGCGCCGTGGATCAAGGACCGGCTGGCGGCGCTGGTGCCCGGGCTGAGGCGCAGCCCGTTCTGATCAATTCGGCTCGGTGAACTGATAGGCCAGCGCGGCGAGCGGCAGCGCCATGCCGAATGCGGCGGCGGCCGTCCAGCCGCCATGCGCATAGGCCCACGCGCCGAGGCCCGACCCTGCAGCGCCCGCGACGAAGAAGGTGGTCATGTAGAGCCCGTTGAGTCGGCTGCGCTGGCCGGCGCCGAGCACGAACAGCACGCGATAGCCGAGAATGAGGCTGAGCTGCGCGCCGCAATCGATCGCGATGGCGGCGATCACCAGCGAGATCAACGACCAAGTCGTTCCGAGCGGGACCAACAGTGTCAGCGCGAACCCGGCAGCGCACAGCACCATCGACGCAACCGTCGCCGGTCTCGTCCAGCCGCGGTCGGCGATGCGGCCGGCCACCGGTGCCATGATCGCGCCGGCGACGCCGGCCAGCGCAAACAGGGCGATGCCGGTCTGCGACATCCGGAAATTCGGTCCGGCCAGCAGCAGCGGTGACGTGGTCCAGAACACGCTGAAGCCGCCGAACAGCGCGGCCTGGTACAGCGCGCGGCGGCGCAGCGCCGGCGTGTCGCGATAGAGCTCGACCATCGAGCCGAGCAGCTGGCCATAGCTCAGCCGCGCCTGCGGCTCACGCGGCGGCAGGGCCAGGCGCAGCACGACGGCAAGGATCAGCATGGCGAGCGCCGAGGCCGCATAGATGACGTGCCAGGAGGCATGCGCCGCAACGAAGCTCGCGAGCGGCCGCGCCAGCATGATGCCGAGCATCAGGCCGGTGGTGACATTGCCGACGGCGCGGCCGCGGATCGCCTCCGGCGCCATATGGCCGGCATACGGGATCAGGATCTGCACCGCGACCGAGCCGAAGCCGATCAGCAGCGCCGAGAGCAGGAATGTCGGAGGGCTCGTCGCCAGGGCCGCACAGCCGAGTGCGGCGGCGCCGACGATGATGGTCGTGATGACGAGCTTGCGGTTCTCGATGAGATCGCCGAGCGGCACTACGAGCAGCAGACCCGCGCCGTAGCCGATCTGGCTCATCGTCACCAGCAGTCCCGCGAGCTGCGGCCGCAGCCCGAGGTCGGCGCTGATCGGCCCGATCAACGGCTGCGCGTAATAGATGTTGGCGACGATCAGCCCGCAGGAAAAGGCCAATAACAGCGTGATCCAGGCCGACAGCGAGTCGCCGGAATCGGACGTGATGGTGGTCAACGCGGATCTCTCTCGGGCGGAAACGGCAGGCCATAGGGCCTTATGAGAACAGAGGCTGTCGAGCTGTGATTTTGCATCGCAGCATTCAAGCCCGACATAGGTGCTGAGGTCCCCCGCACCAATTCACGTCTACGTGGGCGCTGCATCGCCCAAGCCGGAGCGGAGGGAGCAGGCAATCGAGGCCGCTAGCGCATGCCACGCGCTGACGTTTCGGTCTCTTCGGTGCGCCGGCCGCCGATCAGCCGCGGCAGCAGCATCGGCACCCGCTGGCGGTAGCGCCGATAGCTCTCGCCGAACTCGGCAACCAGGTCCCGTTCCTCGAGCTGCAGCCCGATCAGGATGTAGGCCGTGCTGAGGACCGCGAACAGCAAATGACCGACCGACATCTCCGGCGTGGCCCAGAACGCGAGCAGGAAGCCCAGCATCAGCGGGTGGCGCACCAGGCGATACAGCAGCGGGGTCTTGAACGGCTGCGCCGTCGCATCGGTGCCGCGGAGGGCGAGGACGGCCTGCCGCAGGCCGAACAGATCGAAATGATCGATCATGTAGGTCGAGCTGAGCGCGATGAGCCAGCCGAGCCAGTGGACGCCGGTCAGCACGGCCGCGGCGACGCCCTCGACGCGCCAGACCGGAATCGGGATCGGACGCCATTGCCAGAACAGCAGCAGCAGGATCACGCTGGACAGCAGCACATAGGTGCTACGCTCGGCCGCCGCCGGAATGATGCGCGTGAACCACCGTTTGAAGGCCGGACGCGCCATCACGCTGTGCTGGGCCGCAAACAGCGCCAGCAGCAGCACGTCGACGACGACGGCCTCGGTCACGGTGCTGGACTCGCCCACGTCGATCGACTTGGCCGTGAGATAGTTGTAATTGCCGACGAAACCGACCGCCCAGACGAACGACCCAAGAAAGACGGCATAGCTCGTGATGGCGTAGAGCATGATGAGGAGACGTCCGGACATGAATGTTTCCTTGTTGCATCGAGGACGGCATGGCCGTGATCGAGACGCCCGATCCTGGGATCGTTCACGTCCCGCGCGAGCCTGAGCCTTACCAATCGACCGTCCCCCGAGCGTCCCCCGGACGCAGCCATGCAGGTCGCACGACAATGGTTCAGTTCCGCGTCCGGACATTCGGCTTTCCCGAGCTGCATCGCGACGGCCAGCCATGCCCGCTGTCGCTGCGCAAGGGCCTCGCTCTGCTGGTCTATCTGGCGGAGGCCAAGGGCCGCGTCGCGCGGGACGTTCTGGCGACGATGCTCTGGCCCGAGAGTTCCGAGGAGGTGGCGCGGGCGCGGCTGCGGCGCCTGCTGCACCGGCTCCAGCTCACGCTCGGCGACGGCTGCCTCACCGTCGATCGCGCGACGATTCGGTGGGCGGCCGCGGTCGAGCTGGAGGTCGAATCCGGGCTGTTCGAAACGGCCTGCGACCGCGGCGAATTCGAGCTGGCCTGCCGCCTCTATGCAGGTGACTTCCTCGACGGCTTCACGCCCGGCGATTGTCCGCAGTTCGAGGAATGGGCCTTCTTCCGGCGCGAAGCCTTGCGCGGCCGGGCGGTCCAGGCGCTGGAGCGCTTGGTGCAGGACCGCAGCGCGGCCGGTGACCATGCCGCGGCGGCGGCCCACGCCCGGCGCCTCGTCGCGTTCGATCCGCTCAGCGAGGTCTATGGCCGCGCCCTGATCCGCAGCCTGCTGCTGGCCGGCGACCGCGCCGCCGCCGAGCGTCATCTCGACGCCCTGACACAGCGCCTGCGCGACGAGCTCGGCGTCTCCCCCGAACCGGATACGCTGGCGCTGCTGACGCAGGGCGTCGCGGCGCAAGGCGAGAGCGCGCCGCCGACGCGCTATGTCCTGGGCGACGGCGTTCATCTGGCCTATCAGACCTACGGCACCGGTCCGCTGGACATTCTGCTGCTGCCCGGCTTCGTCTCGCATGTCGAGCGGATCTGGGAGGAGCCGCGCTGTCGGGCCTTGCTGTCCGCGCTCGCCAGAATCGGCCGTCTGATCCTGTTCGATCGCCGCGGCATCGGGCTCTCCGACCGGGTCGGTTTCAGCCCGAGCGTGGAGGCGACGGCGCGCGACATCGCGACCGTGCTCGACGCCGCCGGCAGCCGGCGCACGGTGCTGCTCGGCGCCTCCGAGGGCGGGCCGGCCTGCATCACCTTCGCGGCCGACCATCCCGAGCGAGTCGCCGGGCTGATCCTGTTCGCCTCGCTCGCCAAGGGCAGCGCGACATCAGACTATCCGCATGCGCTGCAGGCCGGCCAGTACAGCATCTGGCTGCGACAGCTCGTGGCCGAATGGGGCGGACCGGCGGGCATCGAGACGTTCGCACCGAGCCTGGCCGGCGATCCCCAGGCGCGGGCCTGGTGGGCCGGACTGCTTCGCGCGGCATCCAGCCCCGGCGCCATCAAGGGCCTGCTCGAAGCCTTCAGGGATATGGACGTCCGCCACCTGCTCGCCCGGGTCTCTGCGCCGACCCTGGTGCTGCACCGTCGCCATGACCGCGCCGTGCTCGTCGGGGCCGGGCGGCATCTCGCCAGCCATATCCGCCGCGCGCGCTTCGTCGAGTTCGACGGCGCCGACCATTGGATGTTCGCCGGCGACCAGAGGCCGGTCCTCGCCAGCATCGAAGCCTTCATCGGCAGTCTGCAGCCATAAGCAGGATCGCCCGACGGACGAGAAGGACGTCGTCCGGTGCTGCTCACGCTCGTGATCCTGTTCGGCCTCGGGCGGCTGCTGTTCTGGCTCGGCTATGCCAGGGGCGCGGCGGGCCGCGCCTTCGGCGTTGCTCTCACCTTCCACCCCACAGCGTTTCCGCTCATCGTCGGCCTCGTCCTCGTGCTGACCGGGCGCGCGGCCTAGCAAGGCGCGCCCTGCGGCGCGCGAGCACTTCGAGGTTGCAAAAATGCGGCATCACGGCATGCTGACGCCGATGCCCGAGAAAGCCCCTCCCCCCGACGATACGCCGCCGGACACGCCGCACTATCACGGCCACCGGCAGCGGCTGCGCGAGCGCTTCCACAGCGCCGGTCCCGACGCCCTCAACGACTACGAGCTGCTGGAGATGGTGCTGTTCGCCGCGCTGCCGCGGCGAGACGTCAAGCCGCTGGCGAAGGCGCTGCTGAAGACGTTCGGATCGTTCGCCGAGGTGATCCACGCGCCGGAGCCGCGGCTGCGCGAGATCGACGGCGTCGGCGACGCCTCGATCACCCAGCTCAAGCTGATCGCCGCCGCCGCGCACCGCATCGCCAAGGGCGAGGTGCGGCAGAAGCACGCGCTGGCGTCATGGCAGGACGTCATCACCTATTGCCGCACCAGCATGGCGTTCGCCGACAAGGAGCAGTTCAGGCTGTTGTTTCTCGACAAGCGCAACCAGCTGATCGCCGACGAGGTGCAGCAGACCGGCACCGTCGATCACACGCCGGTCTATCCGCGCGAGGTGATCAAGCGCGCGCTCGAATTGTCGGCCACTGCGATCATCCTGGTGCACAATCACCCTTCGGGCGATCCGACGCCGTCGCAGGCCGACATCCGGATGACCAAGACGATCGTGGAGATCGCCAAGCCGCTCGGCATCACGGTTCACGATCACATCATCGTCGGCAAGAACGGCCACACCAGCCTGAAGAGCATCGGGGTGATGTGAAGGCGCGACGCCGACGAGACGACGCATGCAGCGTGCCGCGGTCGGAGCCGCCAAAAGATCGCCGCGGGATAGACGAAACGTCGGGCCGCGTTGAACCGGCCGTCTTCCCACGTCGGCTAATGCTGGCGAAGCGTGGAGAGGAATGACGGATGCGCGCGGCCTTCATCGGACTGATCCTTGGCGTCCTGACCGTCACGGCGGCGGCTGCCTACGACGCCAACGATCCCGCCAATTGCAGTGGCATCGGCTGGGACGATGCGCGGCCGCTCGTCGTCGCCAAAGTGAGCGGCCAGCCGCGCGTGAATTTCGTCAAGAGCCCCTATGACGATGACTTCAAGGCCGCAGGCTGTCCCGCTGCGACCGACGCCTGCCGGAAGAAGGCGTACCTCGTCGGCGACGACCTCGTGCTGGTCGGCAGGACCCACGGCGGTTTCGTCTGCGTCAGCTACCAGGCGCCGCGTGCGAAGGCCCAGATCTGGACCACCGGCTGGCTGCCGCGCGCAGCCCTCACCACCGTCGCGCCGATGGCCGCGCCGGCAATGTCCGACTGGGCCGGAAGCTGGGAGCATCCGGGAGGGGGATTGACGATCAGGAAAGCGGCCGGCAACCGGCTCAGGATCGAAGGCGATCAGGTGTTGCCGGCCGGGCGCGAGTTGCGCAACGGATCGCTCGGCGCGACGGCAGAGCCCAAGGGCGGCCTGATCGCCTTTGTCGACGACGGCAGCACGCCGTTCGATCGGCCGAATGCCGGCGACGAGTGCCGCGTGCGTCTGCAGCGCATCGGCGCGCTTTTGCTGGTCGAGGACAACAATGATTGCGGCGGTGCCGGCGTCAGCTTCACCGGACTCTATCACCGCAAATAGCCGCTGACGGCTTACGCCCAGCGACGCGCCATCGCCACACAGACGACGACGATTCCGGCTGCGGCGATCATCGTGGCCGACACCGGCTCATGCAGCAGCAGGCTCGCGAAACCGAGGCCGAGGAAGGGCTGCAGCAATTGCAGTTGGCCCACCGTCGCAGTGCCGCCGCGCGCGAGCCCGCGGTACCAGAAGGCGAAGCCGATGAACATGCTGAAGACGGAGACATAGGCGAGGCCCAGCCACGCCGCGGCCGTGATGTCATGTGACGCGCCGGGTAGCGTCAGCACCGCCATCGACAGCATCAGCGGTGCGGACAACAGCAGCGCCCACGAGATCACCTGCCAGCCGCCGAGCCGGCGCGTGAGCATGGCGCCCTCGGCATAGCCCAGGCCGCAGACGATGATCGCGGCGATCATGGCGAGATCGCCGATCGGCGCCGCGACGCCGTCCTGCGACAGGGCGAAGCCCGAGACCGCCGCAGCGCCAAGGGCTGCGAACAGCCAGAACAACGGCCGCGGCCGCTCGCCGCCGCGCAGCACGCCGAACAAGGCGGTCGACAGCGGCAGCAGACCGACGAACACGATCGCATGGGCCGAGGTGATGTGCTGGAGCGCGAGCGCCGTGAGCAGCGGAAAGCCGATGACCACACCGAGCGATACGATCCCGAGCGACACCAGATCACGCCGGCCGGGCAGCGGCTGCCGCAACAGCAAAAGACAAAGCGCAGCCAGCACGGCCGCGAGCGTCGCGCGTGCGCCCGTCAGGAACAGCGGCGCAAAACCCTCCAGCGCCGCCCGTGTGGCCGGCAGCGAGCCACTGAAGATCGTCATGCCGACGATGCCGCTCCCCCAACCTTCGATCGATCCCTTCATGCACGGCTCCTCCTCGCAGATCCCTTAGCCGGATCGGGCTTGTTGCGGCAGTCACAGACCGATACAATTTCGACATTCTGTACTGATGCCGAAGGCAATACACTTTGGAATCAAGGACGCTCGAGTCCCGCCGAGACGGCACGCGGACCACCGCCGTGGTCGATGCGATCCGGCAGCGTCTGGCGACGCGCGCGCTCGACGTCGGCCAGCGCCTGCCGTCGATCCGCGCCTTCGCCGCGGCGATGGGCGTCTCGCCGGCCACCGTCGTCGAGGCCTATGACCGGCTCGCCGCCGAGGGTGTGATCCGGGCCCGGCGCGGCTCCGGCTTCTATGTCGCCGACACCGCGCTGCCGCCGTTGGCCCTCGCCGATCGCGAGCCGCACCGTCCGCGGGCGGTCGATCCGTTCTGGGTGTCGCGGCAGTCGCTCGACGCCGGGCCGGGAACGCTGATGCCCGGCTGCGGCTGGCTGCCGGCCGAGTGGATGCCGCAGGACGCGCTGCGGCGCGCGGTCCGCACGCTGGCGCGCGGCGGCGGCCCAGTGCTGAGCGACTACGGCGCGGCGCGAGGATCGGCGGCGCTACGACGGCTGCTGCAGGGCCGCCTTGCCGGCCTCGGCATCGACGCGTTCAGCGAGCAGCTGGTGCTGACCTCGTCCGGCACGCAGGCGATCGACCTGATCTGCCGCATGCTGCTGCGTCCCGGCGACGCCGTGCTCGTCGACGATCCCTGCTACTTCAATTTCCTGGCGTTGCTGCGCGCGCATCAGGCGCGGATCGTCAGCGTGCCGATGACGCCGGGCGGACCCGACGTCGCGCGGTTCGAGGCGATGCTCGCAGCCGAGCACCCGCGGCTCTACATCACCAATTCGGGCCTGCACAATCCGACCGGCGCGACGCTGTCGCTGCAGACGGCGCACCGGCTGCTCAACGCCGCCGCCGCGCACGACACGATCATCATCGAGGACGACATCTACGGCGATTTCGAGCCGGAGCCGTCGCCGCGGCTCGCGGCGCTCGACGGGCTCACGCGGGTGATCCTGGTCGGCAGCTTCTCCAAGACGCTGTCGGCCTCGGTGCGCTGCGGCTACATCGCCGCGCGCGCCGACTGGATCGAGCCGCTGATCGACCTGCAGATCGCGACCGGCTTCGGCGGCCCCGGACAGTTCGCCGCGGAGACACTGACCCAGGTGCTGACCAGCGGCAGCTACCGCAAGCACATCGAGGAGCTGCGCGCTCGGCTTGCGCGGGCGCGGCCGCGCGTGGCAGCACGGCTGCAGCGCATCGGCATCGCGCCCTGGCTGATGCCACGCGGCGGCTTTCATCTGTGGTGCAGGTTGCCGGACGGCCGTACGGCGATCGAGGTGGCCCAGGCCGCGCTCGAGGAACATGTGGTGCTCGCGCCCGGCGACGTCTTCAGCGCGGCGCAATCCGCCGCGACGATGATGCGCTTCAACGTCGCGCATTGCGAGGATCCGCGCGTCATCCACGTGCTGGAGCGCGCGACCAAGCCACCGGCCGCGCGTTCATCGCGCCGCCAGGCGGCCAATTCGGCCGACCGGTAAGACTTAGTAGCAGTAGCGCGGGTGTGCGCGGACCCATGACCCGTCGCCGCGCTGCAAATAGCAGCCATTGCGATAGGAATAATAACCGCCACGACGGCGCTCGCCGTCGGCCGCGATTGCAGCTCCGGTGCCGGCCCCGATCACGGCGCCGATCGCAGCGCCCCGGCCGCCGCCGATCGCGCCGCCCAGGATCGCTCCGCCGGCGCCGCCGAGGATCGCTCCGCCGAGCACGTCCTGCGCAGCAGCCTGATGCACCGGCGCGACGACGGCGAGCGTGAGCAGCGCCGCAGCGCCAAGGCGGGTAGCAAAGGGAATCCCCAGACGTCGGATCATGAACAGGCCTCCGTTCCGGGCACGCTAGTCCGCCCGGCGTGGCCGTTCTTGATGCAGATCAAGGCGACCTCAAGGCAGGGCAATCCCCGGCGTTGCCACGTGACGCATCATGCCGCCACGCGCTGATCCTGCGTGCGGTCCTCGATGATGCTGAGCAGATATTTCGGCTCGCCCTCGCCGATCGAGACCGGCAGCCGGCGCACGACGATGTCGCGCGGACCGTTTCCGGGTGTGAGGATGCTATGGGCTCGCGGCTCATCGTCGCCGCGCCCTGCGAGCTGTTCGCGGGCGGCTTCCTCGAGGATCGCGCCGGTCGGCGCGGAGAACAGTTCGCCCGGCGTGCGGCCGATGATGTCGGTGCGAGGCACGCCGAACAGACGCTCGGCGGCGCGATTGACGAACATGTAGCGCAGCGACTGCGCGTCCTTGGCCAGCACCGCCTGCGGGATGTTCTCCAGCAATGCGGCGAGGAAATATTCGACGCGCGCGAGCTTGCGCTCGGCACGGCGCTGCGCGGTGAAATCCTCGTGCGTCGCGATCCAGCCGCCGCCGTCCATCGGCCGCTCCGAGATGCGGATGATGCGGCCGTCGGCGAGCTCGACCTCGACGATCTCGGCCCTTCGCTCCTTCATGCACTCCCGTAGCGCGGCGAGGAACTCCGACGGCTTCTCACGCAGCAGGCCGAGCTTGGCGCGGTGCGCGAGGATCTCGCGCACATGCGCACCGGGCTTCGCAACCGAGGCAGGAACGCCGTACAGCTCGCGGTACTGCTCGTTGACCATCAGCACGTAGCCGAAGCTGTCGAGCATGATCAGGCCCTGGGCCATGTTGGCGACCGCGGCATCCAGACGCTGCTGGTTGCTGAGCGCGCCCTGCTCCAGCCGCTCGTGCTCGCGCAGGATGTCGGCGTGCTGGCGCTCGATCTCGACCTCGTGCTGCTCGAGCTCCTGAATCCGGAAGGCGCCGTTCTGGAAAGTCTCCACCGCATGCGCGACCCGTCCGATCTCGTCATGGCGCCGCGCATGGGGAATCTTGAGCTTGATGCGGCCGGCGGCGATGCGGTCGGTGACGCGGGCGATGTCCAGCAGCGGCATCAGCACGCCCCAGCGCAGCGCCAGCGCCGCGGCCGCGATCAGCACGATGATCACCGCCCCGAGCGCGCCCAGATAGAACGCGGCCATGCCGCGCGCGTCGGCCGCCTCGCCGAGCTCGCGGGTGCGGTCGGCATAGAGCCGCGACAATTTCTCGAGGTCCTCGTTGAGCGCGGTGCGCACCGCGCGATTCTCGTCATTGTCGCCGAGCTCGCGCGCCGCCGACGATCCGACCGAGATCGTCTGCCGCGCCATCTCCGTGCGGAATGCGACGAACTGATCGATCCGCTTCCTGAACGGGGCGAACAGCGCGGCGTCGTCATCTGTGACCCGGCTTTCCCATTCGTCGACCACCTTGCTCAGCTGCGCAATCTTCGCAAGCTGCGAATCGGCGTAGCGCCGCGCGACGGTGCGGTCCAACGACATGTAGATGCCGCGCGATTCCATCACGACCGCGTAGATCAGCGCGTTGGTGCGCTCGATGTTGCGGGCTGCAATGGAAAGCGCTTCGAGCCGGTCGTAGAACAGGCGCTGCTCGCGCAGCGCCGACAGCGCGCCCAGCGTCGACAGCATCACCAGGACGGCGAACGCGGCCGCAGCCGCAGAGATCTTGTCGTTGAGGCTGAACGACGGCAGCGACCTGTTGAACCGGCGCAACAACTCACGCATGGCGGGCCCCCTCGATGGAATGCAACCATCAGACGCAAGATGCGTAAACAACAAGTTCCAATTGGTGGAACAGGCACGTAACCGACCGTTAACCAAATCCGATGCCGGAAGAGGCTTGCCCGACGCGCGGCAAGGGCGCTCAACGGCGCGCGTCTCGCCCTACTGCCTGAGCATGATCAGCGGATTGGCGCTGTCGGGCACCAGCCGCCACTGCGCATTGTCGTCCGCCTCGAACCGCCAGGTCTCGCCGCGATCCGACATCAGCATCATCTGGCCGTGCTCGAGCCGCCACTGGCTCGGCGCGAACGCTGCGATCATGGGGTCGCATTTCGGCTTCACGAACACCTGGAAATTGTCGTGGCCGGCGTCGTTGTTGGTCAGCACCAGGCTGCAGATCGTGGCGCCATTGCCGCGGACCATGGCCCAGTCGCCGATCATCTGGTCCATGGATTTCGCCAGCGACCGCGCCGCCGCCAGGTTCTGCAGGATGTAGACGCCTTCGCCCTGGCGCAGGCCCTCGAAGATGCCGGCCTCGACCTCGGTGAAGTCGATCACCGCCTCGCCATTGGCTGCCTGGAGACTGACGATGTCGAGGCCCTTCACGTTCCAGCCGGCGATGTCCTTGGTGAAGGGCAGCGCGGCGGCACAGCCCGGCTCCAGTTCGAGCTTCTGCCCACGCGGCGCCGCGTCCGGCTTCAAGGTCACGACGCAGGTCTTGCTGCGCTCGGTGGTCGCAAGCTCCCACTGCCCGATCATCGCTTTCTTCAGGCCGGCGGCGTCCTGCGCAACGGCAGGGACGCCCGCCACTGACGACAGCAGCGCGATCAGCATTGGGAGCGAACGTTTCATCAGCGGCCTTTCACCGGCGTTTCCGGAACGGGCGTCAGCGGCGGCTTGCCGGCAAACCAGACCTTGAGATTGTCGACCACCAGCTGATCCATCGCGTTGCGGGTTACGATGGCAGCCGAGCCGATGTGTGGCAGCAGCACGACATTGTCCATCGCCTTGAGCGCGTCGGGCACCACCGGCTCCTTCTCGAACACGTCGAGGCCAGCCGCGAGAATCGCGCCGGATTTCAGCGCCTCGACCAAAGCCTGTTCGTCGATCACCGAGCCGCGGGCGACGTTGACGACGACGCCGCGCGGTCCGAGCGCCTTCAGCACCTCGGCATTGACGATCCGGTTGGTGCCGGCGCCGCCGGGCACGATCACGATGAGCGTGTCGACGTCCTTCGCCATCGCGAGCAGGTCGGGATAGTGCTTGTTGGCGACACCGGCCGCCGGATTGCGCGAGTGATAGACGACGGGGACCAGCGAGGCTTCGAGCCGGCGCGCGATCGCCTGGCCGATGCGGCCCATGCCGACCATGCCGACGGTGCGGTCGCGCAACGAGCCGACGCTGAGCGGATAGGGCTTCGACGTCCACTCGCCGGAGCGCACGAAGCGGTCGGCCTTGATGAACTCGCGGCAGGTGGCGATCAACAGGCCCATCGCGACGTCGGCGACCTCCTCGGTCAGGACATCGGGCGTGTTGGTGACGATGATGCCGTGCTGACCGGCATGGGCGGCCGCGATGTGGTCATAGCCGACGCCGAAGCTTGCGATCATCTCCAGCTTCGGCAGCATCGCCATCACGGCGGCATCGGTCTTCACGGTGTGGAAGGTCACCGCGACGCCGCGGATCCGCCCTTTCACGTCCGCTGGCAGCGCTTCGAGATCGGCCTGTGTCGTCGCATGGTGCACAGTGAAGCTGTCCGGGAAACCCTTTTCCAGGATCGGCCGCAGCGGCCCATAGATCAGAACATCGATCTTGTCAGACGAAGTGGCCGCCATCAGTTGTCCTTTCCAAGAGCACTTTCGTGCCAGCGCCGCAAAACGAGGTGCGAAACTAGCGCCAGCAAGCCATAGATGACAATCCCGGCGACCGACAGCAGCACCAGCGCGGCGAACATGCGGGGTATGTTGAGACGATAGCCGGATTCTGCGATGCGATAGGCGAGGCCTGATCCCGCGCCGGCGCTGCCGGCGGCGATCTCGGCGACGACGGCGCCGATCAGCGACAGGCCGCCGGCGATGCGCAGACCGCCGAGAATATAGGGCAGAGCGGCGGGCAATTTCAGATGGCGCAAGGTCTGCCAGCGCGAGGCGCCGTAGAGCTGGAACAGGCCGGCGAGATTGCGATCGACCGAGTTGAGCCCGAGCGCGGTGTTGGACAGCACGGGGAAGAAGCCGACGATCCAGGCGCACACGACCACCGCGGTCTGCTGCGGCAGATAGATCAGGAGCAGCGGCGCGACCGCGATCACGGGCGTCACCTGCAGCACCACGGCATAGGGAAACAACGCCCATTCCAGCCATCTCGACTGGTTGAACAGCAGCGCCAGCGCGATGCCGCCGAGGGCGGCGGCGATGAAGCCTTCGAGCGTCGTGATCAGTGTCGTCAGCAGCGACTGCGCCAGAATGTCCCAGTCGGCAACCAAGGTCTTCAGGATGAGCAGCGGCCCCGGCAGCACATAAGGCTGGATGCCGTTGACGCGCACCACCAGCTCCCACGCCGTCATCGCTGCGACGAAAACCAAGGCCGGAAAGGCGAGGCTCGCCAGCCGCGCTGCCGCGACAAACGTTCTCTGCTCTCGTACGCCGCTCACAGCGCATGCACCCCGGTGTAGGCCGGCGCCAACGCGTCCGAGACGCGGCGGCAATATGCGGCGTAGTCCGGCGAGGCGCGGAACGCATCATCGCGCGCGTCGACGTCGATCCGGATCTCGGCGCTGAGCCGGCCGGGCCGCGCCGTCATCACCAGCACGCGCTGCGACAGGTAGACCGACTCGAACACCGAATGGGTGACGAACAGGACGGTCATGTTCAGGCTGCGCCACAGCGCCAGCAGGTCGTTGTTGAGGCGGAAGCGCGTGATCTCGTCGAGGGCCGCGAACGGCTCGTCCATCAGCAGGATGTCGGGCCGTGTCACCAGCGCTCGCGCCAGCGAGGCGCGCATCTTCATGCCGCCGGACAATTCGCGCGGGAATGCATCGGCAAAATCCGACAGGCCGACCTGCGCCAAGGCGGCATCGATCCGCGGCCGTGCCTCCGTGGCCGGGACATGCGCAAGCTTCAACGGCAAGCCGACATTGTCGCGCACGCTGGTCCAGGGCATCAAGGTCGGCTCCTGGAACACGAAGCCGATGCGATGACCCGGATGCGTCTCGGACGCGAACGCCGCGACGTCGACCATACCGCCGCTCGGGCTCGCAAGCCCGGCGATCAGCCGCAGCGCCGTCGACTTGCCGCAGCCGGAGGGGCCGAGCAGCGAGACGAACTCGCCTTTGGAAATCGTCAGGTCGATCGGCCCCAGCGCGGCGACGCCGGACTCGTACACCTTGGTGACGCCGCGCAGGCGTACCGCGGTCGCAACGGCGCGCTCGGACGAGGGAGGTGAGCTCATGTGCTGAAAGCGCCGCTCAAGCGTCCTACTTCTTCGGCCGGAGATCGATGCCAACGCCCTTGTTGACGAAACGCAGCGTATAGGACTTGCGATAGTCGATCGTCGACTTGACCACGCCGGCTCGCACCATCTTGTCGAAGAAGCTGGCGATGCGCTCCTCCGTCATGGCGCCGATGCCCTTGTCCACGCTGTCGCCGGAATCGACGATGCCATACTCCTTCATCTTGGCGACCGAATAGGCCAGCAGGTCGTCGGTCATCTCCGGGTTCATCTTCTTGATCAGCGCATTGCCGGCGGAATTGTCGCCGTAGATGTAATTGTACCAGCCGACGATCGAGGCATCGACGAAACGCTGCACCAGGTCCGGCTTGCTCTCGATCAGGTCGCGCCGCGTCTCGATCAGGGTCGAATAGGTGTTGAAGCCGTTGTCTGCGAGCAGGATCACGCCGGGCTTGAAGCCGGCGGCGCGCTCGACCGCGAACGGCTCTGATGTCACGTAGCCCTGCATCGCGCTCTGCGCGGTGGCGATGAACGGCTGCGGATTGAACGTGTAGGGACGCACGTTCTTCTCCGAGAAGCCGTATTCGGACTTCAGCCACTGATAGTAGCTGGAGATGCCTTCCTTGGAGACGAACAGGGTCAGCGGCTTCAGCTCTTCGAGCTTGGTGATCCTGGACTCCGGATGCGTCAGGAACACCTGCGGGTCCTTCTGGAACATCGCGGCGATCGACACCACCGGCACGTTGTTGGCCACCGCGTCGAACGACATCAGCGTGTTCGCGGCCATGAAGAACTCGATCTTGCCGGAGATCAGCAGCATGCGGTTGTTCTCGTTCGGACCGCCCGGCACGATCGTCACGTCCAGACCGTAGCGCTTGTAGGTGCCGTCGGCGACCGCCTGGAAGAAGCCGCCATGCTCGGCCTCGGCGACCCAGTTGGTGCCGAACGAGACCTTGTCCAGGGTCTGGGCCTGGGCCGCCGGGACCAGCGCACCCGCGACGAGCAAAGCCGCCATTAACGTTCGCGACAGAAGCCCCTGCGTCATGATTGGATTCCCCGGTTAGTCTCGCCCAAGATGCCGTTCGAAATGCTATGGTCGGGCGATAAGTACCCTGCCCGAGGCACGAAAGAAACAGCCAGCACGATGACCACCCCGCCCCACGACTGGACCGAGCTGCACTGGCCCTTGATCGGAACGTCCGAGGCGGCGCGCTGGATCGCAGTGCTGCCGCTCGCGGCCACCGAGCAGCACGGACCGCATCTGCCGCTCGGCACAGATGTTTACATTGCGGAAGCCTATCTCGCCCGCGTGCGCGCGCTGCTGCCGCCGGCACTGCCGGTCACCTTCCTGCCGGTGCAGCCGGTCGGCATTTCCACCGAGCATATCGATTATCCGGGCACGCTGACCTTGCCGACCGAGACCGCGC
Organism: Bradyrhizobium sp. SZCCHNR2028; assembly: GCF_032380995.1. Lineage (NCBI taxonomy): Bacteria > Pseudomonadati > Pseudomonadota > Alphaproteobacteria > Hyphomicrobiales > Nitrobacteraceae > Bradyrhizobium > Bradyrhizobium sp. SZCCHNR2028. Next base: position 228,143 of record NZ_JAUHJF010000009.1, read on the forward strand.
TGCGGAGCTGGCGCGCGCTCGGCGACAGCGTGGCGCGCGCGGGAATCAGGAAGCTCGTGATCGTCACCAGCCATGGCGGCAACAGCGCCGCGATGACCCTGGTCGCGCAGGACCTGCGCGCCGCCTTTCGGATGCTGGTGGTGACGACATCTTGGTCGCGCTTCGGCGCGCCCGACGGCCTGTTTTCTTCCGACGAGCTGCGGCACGGCATCCATGGCGGCGCCGTCGAGACCTCGATCATGCAGGCCTGTCATCCGGAGCTGGTGCGTGGCGACGCCATCGCTGCCTTCGCGTCATCTGGCGCTGAGATCGAGAAGAACAATCGCGTGCTGTCGACGCAGCGGCCGGCGCCGATGACTTGGCAGACGCAGGACCTGAATGCGAGCGGTGCGGTCGGCGATGCCACGCAGGCGTCGGCGGAGAAGGGCGAGCGCGTGCTCGACCACGGCGCGCGGGCGTTCTGTGCGCTGCTCGAGGATATCGATAACTTCGACGTGAACGGGCTCGGCGGCGGCCCGCTGGCGAGCCGTTGGATTGGGCCCAACTAGAGCATGATCCGGAAAAGTGGAAACCGGTTTTCCGGAAAGATCATGCTCAAACAAAGAGATGAGATCATGATGCGATTCCGTGGAATCGCATCATGATCTAACTGGATTTTCAAACGAATCTCTGAACCGCCCCGGCCTTGTTCGGGCGATTCGAACCGCTTTCGAGAAGCCTCCGTCCAATTTGACAGACGGCCAGCACCGGCCGCCCAACGGAAAACAGGAGCCTTCCATGTTCATCAAGACCAAGCTTGCCGCCCTGACCCTCGCCGCCCTGACCGTGACCGGCGGCGTCGCCGCGACCTCCACGCCTGCCGAGGCCCATGGCTTCCATCACGGCTGGGGCTGGGGCGTCGGAGCCGGCCTCGTCGGCGCCGCTGTCGTCGGCAGCGCCATCGCCGCCAGCAACGACGGCTATTACTACGGCGGTTATCGGTACTGCCACTGGGTGCCCCAGTACGACGCGTTCGGACGTTACGTCGGCCGGGTCAGAGCCTGCGGCTATTGATGGCGCGACGGTCACCTTGCCCAACCGAATCCACCAGGGCTCGCCACGTCGGCTCGTGAACGCGCTGCAGCACCGGTCCCGCGTCTGATACGGGTGTCCCCATCAGCTCAGACCCGTGTCCCAACCCGCCCGGCTATCCCCCCCCGGGCGGATTGTCGGGGTGGCAGGTCGTTCGACTCAGAACTGCGCGTGCAGCCGCGACCCGATGATCGAGACCGGCCCGCGATCGCGGCTGTAGGCCGGGTTGACGATGAACTGATAGTCAAACGTCAACTGCCAATTGAACACCGGCAGCGAGTAATACGCTTCGAGGATCTTCTCGGCCCCGGGGTGCGGCAGCTGCCCATCACCAATCAGCGCCGTATAGCCGCCCGCGGCCAAATAGGCCTGATGCGCCGGCGAGATCTGATTGACCACCCCTGCGAGGCCGAACGTGTCGTCCGGCCGTCCCCAGAATCTGCCTGACACCGAGGTGCCGGCGGCAAAGGTCGTGTCAACGTCGGTGAACGCGTAGGCCTCCAGCTTCCCGGGCGTGTAGCCGGCGCGCGCGAACACGCCGAGCCCCGGCAGGATCTGCTGCTCCCAATTGGCGGAGATGCCGGGCTTGCTCTTGTAGGTCCGGACCGCCGCGAGATCCGGAGCGGCTCCAGTCTGCGCCGCCAGGGTCACCGCATCCTGGAAATTGCCGAGGCGGGCCCGCGTCAGATAGCCGGTGACCAGGATCTTGCCCGGCTGCCCCCAAAGCTCGTAGCGGCGTTCGAGTTCGCCGACCATCTGGAATTGGCCGAGCTTGGCATCGAGATCGGTGCTGTTTGGGACGGCCGGACCATCGAAGATACCGGCGCGGACCGTCCACGGGCCGGTGTACCACTCGGCCGCTGCGCCATAGGTGAACGCCCAGGCATCCGCGGCATAGTCGAACGTGCCGGTATTGACCAAGGTCCAGTTCAGGAAGTCGGCACGCGGGTCGTGGGCGTATTTGTTCTGGTCGAAGATATCGACGACGCCGAACTTGCCGACGGTGAAGACGAGACGATCGGATGTCTGTGATCCCGCGAACTGGTTGATGCCGGCCTCGACCTTCTGGCTCTCGCCGCCGAGATCGATGGTCTGGCGCAGGAAGGCGCGCGGAATGCGGGCATAGGGATAGCTTGAGCCGACCTTGTAGGCCTCAGCACTCGGGAAGCCGGCGACGCCGAACGTGCCGCTCAGGCCAAAGCCCTGGTCGATTTCGGGGTTGATCCAGATCTCGGCGCCGTCCCAGGGGCGGAAACCGACGTACAGGTCGAGGTCAAAGGTTTCGCGGCCGATATTGGGATCCAGGCTGTTCCGGCCGGCATAGGGGGCACGGAACGGAAAGTCGTACTGCGTCGTGATCGTGGTCTGGCCATGCACGGCGAAATTGTCGAGCTCGGGTGGCACGATGCCCTTGCCGAGCAGGTCCTTCTTGGCCGGATCCGTGCCCAGCTGGTAGTTGAGCCCGAGTTGCAGCCTTTGGATCGACAAATCGGAGTCGTAGAGCTGGCCGGCCGCGGTGAAGCGTTTCCGATGATGCCCGAACTCGGAGTCCAGGAATTCGAGCTTGGCGCTCCAGGCCGGCGCGATCGGCACTTCCACCCCGAGACCGGCGACCCAGCCGAGCCGCCAGGTCAGCGCCGTATCGACGTCGCCCACCGCCGCATTGCCGGCCGTGCCCGCGAGCTGAGTCCGCTCCAGACGGTCGTAGCTCCAGGCGAGGCCGCCGGTCGCGTAGACCAGCCATGGATTGAAGTCGTAACCGATACGCCCGCGCAGCGTACCCGTCCCCAGCACCGTATCGCGATAGGCCGCCTGGCCAGTTGCCGGGGAGGTCGGGGCCCGCACGCCGGCGAGCGTGTTCGGAGCCGAGAAGTCCCCCTCCACGCCGAGCAGGAGGCGCGGCGACAGCATCCGGTTGTAGCCGGCCTGCAGGCCGAACAGATAGCTGCCGGTCCCCTTGAAGGCATCATAGGAGTTAAACAGGCCGGTCGATCCCGAGAGCATCGGGACGCCGGCGCCGGCCTCGAGGGCGGTCCAGCCGGACTTGCCTGCGGCGTAGCCGAGGTGCCCGCCGATATAGAATCCGTTCCAGTCAGGGGCCGCCGAATTGTCATACGACTGCGGCCGCGAATTTACCGACCCGAGATCGGCCGCTGTCGCGGTTTTGGACAAAGTGAGCAGGAGACCGAGCGTCGCCCGAGCCAGGAGCCGGTGGTCCATCTTGTTCAATTCACGTGAGAATTACGATCAGTGCCGTTCTGACATCATCTCGTAACGGATTTGCAACACGCGGGTCTCCCACCATGCGGCAGTTCCGTCTTCGAATCGCTCGTCAGCTCGATTGCCTTGCGACGTCATGTCACAAGCGAGCTCGATCGCGAAGGGCCGACACCCGTTCCCACAGCCGATAGGGCCATCGAAAATCACCGCTTCCGCGCGCGAGCCGTGACGTGTGACTTCAAAGTCATTGCAAGTAACTTGCAATATTCGCTAGGGTCCGCATCACCAGCGCCTCTGTTCACTCCTGCTCCTGCGGTCCATACGCTTGCCGACGGTTACGCCAATACGATCCGGACGATCGCGCGTCCGAAGCTGGACCGGGCTTGCCGCCGTCGTCGTCCTCGGCTCGGGAGCTGCGGCCAGGCCGCGGATTTGGCGCTGAAAGCGCCGGTCGCACAGACGGAGTTCGATTGGACGGGTGTCTATGTCGGCGGCCACGCCGGCTATACGCGCGATCGGAATCACGAAGCTCGTGATTGTCACCAGCCATGGCGGCAACAGCGCCGCGATGACCCTGGTCGCGCAGGATCTGCGCGCAGATCACCGCATGCTGGTGGTGACGACGTCATGGTCGCGCTTCGGCGCGCCCGATGGCCTGTTCTCCGCCGACGAGCTGCGTCACGGCATCCATGGCGGTGCCGTCGAGACCTCGATCATGCTGGCCCGCCATCCCACGCTGGTGCGCAGCGATGCCATCGCCGCTTTCCCCTCGCGCGGCGCTGAGATGGAAACGACCTACGAGGTGCTCTCGACGCAGCGGCCGGCGCCGATGGCCTGGCAGACGCAGGACCTGAATGCGGGCGGCGCGGTCGGCGATGCCACGCAGGCCTCGGCGGAGAAGGGCGAGCGCGTGCTGGACCACGGCGCGCGGGCGTTCTGCGCGCTGCTGGAGGACGTCGATAACTTCGACGTGACCACGCTCGGCCACGGCCCGCTGCCAGGCTCCTGAGCCAAAGATAACATTCTGGATCTTCTGATGAATCTCCGGATGGCGTCGATCGCCATCAGGCGATTCGAACCGGTTTCGAAAAGGCTCCGTCCAATTTGGCAAGCGGCCGACGCCGGCCGACGCAACATCAAACAGGAGCCTTCACCATGTCGATCAAAACCAAGATTGCCACCCTCGCGCTGACCGCGCTCGCCGTGACCGGCAGCATCGCCGCAACGTCGACGCCTGCGGCGGCCAACGGCTTCCATCATCATCACCATTGGGGCTGGGGCGTCGGTGCCGGCCTCGTCGGAGCCGCCGTCGTCGGCAGCGCCATCGCCGCCAGCAACGACAGCTACTCCTATGGCGGTGGCTATCGGTACTGCCGCTGGGTGCCGCAGTACAACGTCTACGGCCAGTATGTCGGCCGCGTCAGGGCCTGCGGCTATTGATGCCGGGCGTTCGTCGCGTCCCGCCCGGCCCCGGCCAAGGCCGCCTCGCCAATTCGCCAAGGCCGGGCGTCTACCGCCCCGATCTGCGATCTCCACAGCCCGCCCGGCCACCCGGGCGGGCTGATTTGTTGCGTGGGCGCCACACCCTCAATCGGAAACCGGATGAGACCGCCCCACGCTTGCTGTTGCGAATTAATCGCAATATAAATCATCCACAAATTACCGCGTGCCGTCCACACTTCCGATCGAACATCGACGACTCCGTAATCTTCTCGTGACTGTGCGCGGGCAATCAGTTGTGACGTTTGCCTGTGTCGTTTGCCTCGCCTTGGGAATCCGCCGCCATGATCCGTTCGAACTGCACCCGGGAGATGATCGCGGCCGGCGCCATGATCGCCGCGCTCGCTGCCCCCGCCGCTGCCGCCGACCTGCCGGTCAAGGCGCGGATGGCGCAGACGGTGTTCGACTGGACCGGCCTCTATGTCGGCGTCCATGCCGGCTATACGCGCGACCGCGCCCAGGCGACGCTGACCGACCCGAGCGGGACGGTCAGCGCCGGTAGCCCGTTCAGCGGTCTCACTGGCGGCGTGCAGGCCGGCTACAACTGGGTCACCCGCTCCGGGCTGTTGCTCGGGCTCGAGGGCGATTTCAGCTTTCCGAACTATCTCACCTCCAACCACACCGTCGCGATGCTCGGCACGCCCATCTCGAACGTCTCGGAGCTGTGGGACTATGTCGCCACCGCCCGCGGCCGCGTCGGCTACATCAAGGGCGACTGGCTGGTCTACGCCACCGGCGGCCTCGCCTGGACCGGCGGCCGCTTCATCAACACCAATGCGGCCGGCGACACCGAGAAGCTGCTGACGACGCGGCTCGGCTGGGCCGCCGGCGCCGGCATCGAGCGCAGCTTTGCGCCGCATTGGAGCTGGCGCCTCGAATATCTCTACAGCCATTTCGAGAACGGTGGCGTCCGCTTCTCCAACGGCGCCAGCTACAATTCGCAACTCGACTTCCAGACCCTGCGGGTCGGGCTCAACCGCAAGCTCGATTTCGTGGGCGGTCCCGACCTGAAGCTCAAGAGCGATCCGTCCGATCCCGAATCCGACCGCTGGGAGATCCACGGCCAGGCGACCGTGATCGGCCAGGGCTATCCGGCGTTCCGCGCCGCCTACACCGGCGCCAACAGCCTGACACCCGCGCGTCAATTCCAGGAGACCTGGAGCAACAGCCTGTACATCAACGCGCGGCTGTGGGACGGCGGCGAGGTCTACTACAATCCCGAGCTGCTGCAGGGCTTCGGCCTCAGCAACACCGTCGGAGCAGGAGGCTTCCCCAATGGCGAAGCGCAGAAGTCCGACTTCCCCTATCCGCACTACAACACCTCGCGGCTGTTCCTGCGCCAGACCTTCGGCTTCGGCGGCGAGCAGGAGCAGCTCGGCAGCGGCCAGCTGCAGCTGTCCGGCAAGCAGGACATCTCGCGTCTCACGCTTCAGATCGGAAAATTCCCCGTGCTCGACGTGTTCGACGGCAACGCCTACGCCAAGGACGCACGCAAGGACTTCATGAACTGGTCGGTCTGGGCGCCCGGCGCCTTCGACTATGCCGCTGACAAGCTCGGACTGACCTATGGCGCCACCGCCGAGTTGAACCAGAAGAACTGGGCGCTGCGCGCCGGCTATTTCCTGGTCGATGCCGAGTCGAACTCGAACAATTTCGACACGCGCGTGTTCAGGCGCGGCGAGTATGTCGTCGAGCTGGAGACGCGCTATCAGCTGTTCTCGCAGCCGGGACATTTGCGCACGATCGGCTGGTTCAACAGCGTGTTCGCCGGCAGCTATCGCGAGACGCTGGACAATCCCGCGCTCAATCTCGACATCAGCCAGACCCGCCGCGGCCGCGGCAAATTCGGCTACGTGATCAGCTTCGACCAGGCGCTCTCCGACGATGTCGGCCTGTTCGGACGCTGGAGCTGGAACGACGGCAAGAACGAGATCATGGCGTTCACCGACATCGACAGCAGCCTGTCGTTGGGCACCTCGATCAAGGGCACGCGCTGGGGCCGTCCCGACGACACCATCGGCCTCGCCGGCGTGACCAACGGGCTGTCGCGCGACCACCGCGCCTTCCTCGCCGCCGGCGGCCTCGGCCCGCTGATCGGCGACGGCGCGCTGAACTACCGGCGCGAGAACATCATCGAGGCCTACTACGCCTACTCGATCAACAAATACCTGACCTTCACGGCGGACTATCAGTTCATCAGCAATCCCGCCTACAACGCCGACCGCGGTCCGGTGTCGATCTTCTCGGGGCGGCTGCACGGGGATTTCTGAGCGGCGGCTGTTTTTATTTGCGCAGGCCATAGCTCCTCACTCGGTGTCGTCCCCGCAAACGCGGGGACCCATACCGCGGAAGCTATCGAGGGACGTCACTGCCGATTGCCCGCCTCACGACCGCCGGTGGCTATGGGTCCCAGCTCAAGGCCGGGACGACAGCGGAGGTCCAGGCGCGGCAAGCCCCAATCTGACCGCCCACCCGTCTCCAGCCATGCCCCCACCGCAACGCGGCATTGGGCGCTTGCCACCCCCATATGCTAGGACCTGTCCCCATCCCGCCCCCTCCGGGCGCCAGACCAGGTCGAAATGCTCTCCGTCGAACTCGCCATCATCGTCGTCCTCATCGTCGTCAACGGGCTGTTGTCGATGTCCGAACTCGCGATCGTCTCGTCGCGGCCGGCACGCCTCGCCATGCTGGCCGAAAAGGGCATCGCCGGCGCCCGTCGGGCGCTGGCGCTGGCGTCCGATCCGGGGAGGTTCCTGTCGACGGTGCAGATCGGCATCACCCTGGTCGGCGTGCTCTCTGGCGCATTCTCGGGCGCCACGCTCGGCCAGCGCCTGACGCAGTGGCTGCTGGAGCTCGGCCTGTCCGCCTCCGTTGCCGACATCATCGGCGTCGGCCTGGTCGTCACCACCATCACCTATGCGACCCTGATCGTCGGCGAGCTGGTGCCGAAGCAGCTGGCGCTGCGCGACCCCGAGGCCGTGGCGGTCCGCGTCGCGCCCGCCATGCAGGTGCTCGCCAAGGTGTCGCTGCCGCTCGTGGTGCTGCTCGATCTCTCCGGCAAGTTGATCCTGACGCTGCTCGGCCGCTCCGGCGAGGCCGAGGAGAAGGTGTCGGAGGCGGAGATCCACCATCTGGTGCGCGAGGCCGAGACCGCAGGCGTGCTCGAGCCCGGCGAGAAGGAGATGATCGCCGGCGTGATGCGGCTCGGCGACCGCCCGGTCGGCGCCATCATGACGCCGCGCCCCGAGGTCGACGTCGTCGACCTCAACGACGATCCCAAGACCATTCGCGAGCTGCTCGCCAAGAGCCCGCATTCGCGCCTGCCGGTGTCGGACGGCGAGCGCGACCGTCCGATCGGCGTGCTCCAGGCCAAGGACCTGCTGGCCGCCTATCTGCGCGACGAGACGCCGGACCTGCGCAGCCTGGTGCGGGAGGTGCCGATCATTCCCTCCACCGTCGATGCGCGCGACGTGATCGCGATTCTCAAGGTGGCGCCCGTGCATATGGGGCTCGTCCACGACGAATACGGCGCGTTCGAAGGCGTCGTGACCGCGGCGGATATTCTGGAGTCGATCGTCGGCGCGTTCTCCTCGGAGGAAGGTCCGCCGGAGCCGGCCTGCCTCCGCCGCGACGACGGATCGCTGCTCGTCTCCGGCTGGATGCAACTCGACGAGTTCGCCGACGTCCTCGCCATCGAGGTGCCGCCACATCGCGGCTACCACACCGTCGCCGGCCTGGTGCTGCAGCATTTCGGCAGCGTGCCCGCGGTCGGCCAGAGCTTCGAGCTGCAAGGGTGGCGCTTCGAGATCATCGACCTCGACGGCCGCCGCATCGACAAGATCCTGGCGACCAGGCTCGCCCCGGAGGGCGGCGAGCCGAACGTGGGGTAGCGCTCACTCAATTGCGCCAGGGCGTTTCATGATGCGTATCTCGGCCCGCATCATCGAGAGACCCGCGCAGGCGCGGCACCGGCGGTGCGCCCCCTCTCCCGCTTGCGGGGGAGGGCTGGGGTGGGGGTGCCACAGCGGCAGTCTTTCCGGAGCAATCCCCCACCCGCATCGCATCTGACGATGCGATGCGACCTCCCCCGCACGCGGGGGGAGGCGCTGACCGATCGCGCCGCGCCTGCGTGCCACAAACAACTTTGCAATCCCCGATTCGCCCGTCGGGCGGAGTGCCGATCTCCAACACGCCGGCGGACGGCCGATGCGCCACGCATGTCGCCTGCGCCAAAACACTCATTTCCCCCGCGCCCTCAATATGAAGACCCACTTCAAGAGCCTCTGCGAAAAATAAACAGCTTCCGAAAATCATAATTCCTGTCCTATGCTCCTCCCATTCCGGTCCTGATGAGGGGCGTACGCGCGTCGTCACGAACGTTGGACCGGCAATGCGATGGACGTGACGGCGGCGCTGGACGAGCGCTGTCGTCGCGGACGGCGAAATCGTGTGGTCCTGACCTCCCGACGCTGAGGTCCGCGGCAGCGCGCGTGATGCGCGCGTTGTCGCCACGGTGGCCAGAAAGCCGGCGCACCGGGGAGATCACGTATAAGCCGTTAAAACCGATCGCGCAGGGAGGGCCGGGTCGTTCCGGCTGAACCTTGTATGGGGAGTAAGTTGTCAAGAGGGGCGTCGTTTGTTGGGGGCGGTCTTTGGCGCCAAGGAGAGGCGCGGTCAAGGCTGGCCGAAGGCCACCGCCGGAGGCGGCG